>JAAURV010000129.1 GCA_012032065.1 Hyphomicrobiales bacterium | reverse complement strand
GTCTCGCCCGCCAGCGCAGGAAACGTCTCGGCCTGGCCGGACGAAGATCGTCAAGAGCGCCTTTGATCGCCTCAAGCCTGCCGGCAAGAGACGCGGCATTCACTTTGCCGTCCTTTATCGGAGCGGGTTTGGATTTGGCGACGAGATCGCGGCTCTTGCGGTGCAAGGCGCGTAGCATCGCAGGGGTGAGATCGGCGGGGGAAAAGCTTTTGAGAGCATGTTTCGGGCGAGGCTCGGGAGGCAGGAGCGGCGGACGGATATCCTCGAGCCGAAAGGCGGGCCGCCGGGTTTTGCTTGTTCCTTTCCTGACAATCTCACCCGCCGGCATCGCCCGCGAAACCGCGGGCTTCACCACCATTCCCCGCGCGGCAGCGACGATCAGCCGCCGGACAGCGGCTTCCGCGGGCCGAAGGATGCGCAGGATGGCGGTGTGGAGCGGGCGCGGAACCCGGTCATTCATCGCGCCTTCCGCGAATCCGAGCATGGCAAACAACGTGGCCACGATGCGGATCAGCGCATCCCGGTTCCGATTCATCGCCAAGTCCCAGTCCATGGGGGCTCCTCTTCAAGCAACGGAACATAAATAGAACAATACAGGCGCGTGTCAAGGAATTATTTTCGCCCGAGCCGCCCGAGGTTGCATCATCCCCGCGTTCGCGGGGAAGACGACGTGAGCGAGAGCGTGATGGAGTTGGCAGGTTTGGGCCGGAGCCCTTGATCGGCTCCGCCGCAGTGAAGTGATCCCCGCCAATTGTGCTTGCGTAAGAAATCCTCCAGGCATCGAGTCATGCAGTTTTTCGCTTCCCTCTACGTCATCACGCTTCCCATCCTTTTGGTGCTCGACGTCATTTGGCTTTCGCTGGCGGGCCGCACCATTTATGCCGCCGAGATTGGCGGGCTGATGCGGGGGAGCCCGAACTTTTTCGTGGCCTTCCTGTTTTATCTCCTCTTCGCGGCAGGCCTTGTCTGGTTTGTGATCGCACCGGCAGCCGCGCAGGGGTCGATTTCCAGGACCATGCTGACGGGCGGCTTTTTCGGCCTGGTGGCCTATGCCACCTACGATCTGACCAATCTCGCCACGATGAAGGGCTTTACGGCGAAGATCGCCATCATCGATCTGGCTTGGGGAACCATCGTTTCCGCAGTGGTCAGCGGCCTGGCGCTTTACGCGGCGCGGCTTTTCAAAGCAATCTGAAGCGCGGACCGGACGGCTCGGGGGCATCGTTCATCACGGCGATCGCTTCATCGAGGAGGGTTTGCGAGCCCGCCGTAATCACATTGCCGCCCTTGGCGGGATCTCCGCCATCCCAGCTTCCGACCGCCCCTCCGGCGCCGCGAATAATCGGAATGAGAGCTGCGATATCGTAGGACTGGAGGGCGGCATCGAGGGCAATGTCGAGATGGCCTGCGGCAAGGACCGCGAAGAAATAGGCATCGCCCCCAAAGCGCATCAAACGCGCGGCCTTCTGCAAGCGGGAGAAGGCGGCGGCATCCTTTGGCTTGCGGTAGAGCTCGGGCGCGGTGGTTCCGGCGGTTGCATCTTTGAGCGCAATTCCCTGGCGGGCGCGGATGGGTTTGGTTTCGCCGCCATAGATCAGCCAGGCGCCTTCGGGGGTTCCATAGAAGAGATCGCCGACATAGGGCTGGTTCATGACGCCGAGCCGCGGTTCGCCCTCATAGGTGAGGGCAATGAGCGTGGCCCAGGTCGGCATGCCGCAGATAAAGGCACGGGTGCCGTCGACCGGATCGAGAACCCAAGTGAAGCCCGAGCGGGATGGCTTCTCGCCATACTCCTCGCCGAGAATGCCGTGGTCTGGATAGGTCTCCTCGATCATTTTGCGGATCATGCGCTCGCCCGCCCGGTCGCCTTCCGTTACGGGATCGAAGATCGGGCCCGATTTCACATCGACGGCGGCGTTTTTCCGGAAGTGAGGGAGGATTTCCGCCTCCGATGCGCGGGCAAGTGTTATGGCGAATCGGCTGAGCTCGGACCAATCGGGGGTAGCAGTCATAGGCATTTTCTGGTCATTTTTGTGCATTGCACCATGGTTTTGAAGGCGCATGCAGGCTTTGCATATCCCTTGATTGTTGCTGGAATACCACGCGACGATTTTCCATTTTACCTTTTTATTTCAATGTTATGAGTGAAGTTCACTGATTCGAATTACACTTTGGTTTTGATCGATTGGAAAAATCCTTGGAGTGTGTCTTGAAATTTCCGTGTTGCAGTGCCAAATAGACGGCGTGAGTTGAGTTATCTCGCTCACTGCCCTTCTTGGGCGTTTCCTCCCTAGACTTGGGCCGGTCACTTCGGTGTATCGGCCCCTTTTTTATTCCGCCGCATAGCGCTGGGGCTGTTCAAGCGCGCGCACGGCGTGGATCAGCTCCCCGGCCATTTCGGTCAAGGCGGCCTGAAGTTTTCCGAACGAGGGAAGCTTTTCGAGCGTGTTTTCGTTGAGGTACAGCGCCCGGTTGACCTCGATCTGGACGGCATGGCGTCCGGCCCGGACCGAGCCATAGTTCTGGGTGATGAAGCCGCCCGCGTAGGGGCGGTTGCGCACGACGTTGAGACCCAATGCCTGCAAACAGCGTTCGGCCGCCGCGGTGATCTCTTCGGCGCAGGAGACGCCGAAGCGGTCGCCGAGGACAACGTCGACGCTTTTGCCGTTGCCGGTCGGAAGATGGTTCGCGGCGCTGGACGGCATCGAGTGGCAGTCGACCAGGAGAGCAAGGCCGGTTTCCCCATGGATGCGATCAAGCAGCGCGGCGAGCGCCCGGTGATAGGGGCGGTAGACCTTCTCGATGCGGGACAGGCCTTCGCTGAGCGGCAGTTTGCGGCGGTAGATGTCTTCGTTCTCGGCGACGATGCGCGGGATGGTGCCGAGGCCACCGGCCACCCGGGGCGATGCGGCGTTGGCAAAAGCGGGGAGGGGCTCGGCGAAGAGGCGCGGGTCGAGTTCATAGGGCTCGCGGTTAAGATCGATGTAGCTTCTGGGCACATGAGCGCGCAGCATCGGCGCGCCAAGCTCGAGGCAGCCGGAAAACAATTCGTCGATGCAGCAGTCTTCCGAGCGGCGGAGTTGATGCAGCGAAAGCCGGCTCTGCTCTAAAAAGCGCGCATCGTAACGCCTTCCGCTGTGCGGCGAATTGAACACCGCGGGCGCCGTCCAGAAGGGCGGCGCCAGAATATCGAAATCCAGTTGAGCGGCATCGGCCATCGGCAGAATCCGGGAGCAATCGAAGCAGGATATTGGACGTTGCGGCGGGTTATGTCCACGGTTTCGGAAATTCCGGTGGGCGCCTTCACTTGATGGTGACGCGCCGGGTTTCGCTTTCGGATATCCCGCCCAATGCATCTTCGGCGATGACCTTCCAGAAATAGTCCTTGCCGGCGGCAATCTTGTTCTTGGTCAAACGGAACGAGCGCTGGCTGTCCTCGGGCTTCATCGGTTCGGTTTCGCATTTGTCGAAGCCGAAGGCTTCGTCGACACGCCAGAAACACAACCGGTAGGTCACGCCATGGTTGTCCTTGTCCCTGCCACGCGTGGTATTCCATCGGAATGCCAACTCGTCTCCAGCGCGGGCCGCGAAATTGCCGGGCGCTGTCAGCCTGGGCGCGTCGGGCGCTCGGTTGCGCTCGATCGTCTCGGTTGTGGCATAGAGCTGGGCGATGGCTTTTTCGCCCGTCACCATCACATCCTGCATGCAATTGGCCTGGCGCACCTTGTCCTTGATTTCGGCGCAGAGCTGGGCCGCGGTCTCCTTGTCAATTGGCTCCAGCGGCGGCTGGGGCTTCACTCCGCCCGGTAATTGCCGCGCGAGGCACGACTTGGGCGAGTCTCCATTCGGCCAGGCTTCGTCGGTAAAGTATTTCGTCGACTGTCCGGGCGCGTAGTCGAAGAGGGAACTGGCATCGTCGACGCGCCAGGCATTGCCGAACTTCTCGTACATCACGGAGTAGCGGTCATTGAGATCGGCTGGGCGCGATCCCAGAAAACTTCCGTCGGGCATGGCCGGGAGCCACTCGTTGGGGGCGATGGATCCCAACAGGCCTTCGGTGGCGCGGCCACGCCTGACGTTCACGTTCATGTACCAGATTTGATGATGATCCCAGAAGCTGGGCGTCACAATCACCGCCGTGCCGCCTTGCGATTCGATGACGATGCCGCCTTGCGCTGGGGAGCGTACGATGCGCCCTCCGGAGCTGAGACGGATTTCATCGTTTTCCAGTTTCACAGGCTTGCCATCGATGTGGAGGTGCAAACCTTCCTTGTCCGGCTCGCCGTCAAGTCTCGGCTGATAGGTGATGCGTTGTCCGTCGAGGCTGACGGCGATGGCGCCGTTGACACTCACGCAGGAGGTGAGGCCGGTGTGGCCATCCGGCCCCAGCGGACCGGCGGTGGAGACCGGGATCATGCGCGCCTGGATTTCCAGATTCTCGCCGCGCAGCAGCACATATTCGCCGGCCCCCTGGAAGTCGTAGTAGACGCCATCGATGGTCCGCAAATGCGGATCGCCTTCGCTATAGAGAGAGCCGCCATCGACCCAACGCTCGATGGTCTCGATATCGACTTTGCTGAGCGGCGGGCCGCCGCACGGCATCTTCGCCAAGACGAAGGGCGGTCCCGGCTGCGACGGGCAAACTTCGTTCGGGCTGTCTGGAAGCCTGATGCGCTGAAGGATCTGCGCCGCGCTGGCCGCAGCGATGCCGTGCGGGCGCTGCATCCTGAGGGCCCGCTGCGGATCGCCCGCGACCGGGGCTTCTTCGTCCTCGGAAAGATCGAGGTAACTCACGACATGGGCCGGCGGATAGTCGAGGCCGCCGTGGCATTCGATGCAGCTCTTGTTGAAGATTCTCTGGACGTCGGTGTATTTCGGAACATCCAATTCGCCGGGCAAGGAAGGAAGCATGCCGTTGATTGCGCCAATCAACGCCGGGCAATCGAAATCCGGCAGCGAAAGAGCCCGCGGATCGTCGGTCAGACTTTTCTCGAGGATGGGCTCGAAGGTGTTCAGATAAGTGCTGAAGACATCCGCGAACGTGTAACTGCGCGAGCGCCCGCGAACGCCCATCGACCACTTGTCGACCGAAACGCCCAGAGGCTCCAGGAAGTAGCGGTAAAGCGCGATCCGCTCCGTATTGCTGCCGTGATCCTCGCGATCCACGTAATCGCCGGTCACCTCGTCGAGATGTCCGAGATCGTTCGGCCGCTGGAACACATCGCGGCGGATGCGCGGCAGGCTGATGTCCACCGGCGTTCCACCATATCTTTGAATCAGGCCTTGCTCGGCCGCGACCAGATAGGGATCGCGCGTGCCATCGCGATTGAGCCTGTCGAGGTTCATTTTCTGGATGTCGGCCTTTCGCCGCGGGAGATTGTCGGCGCGCAACCGCGTGCTAGTGATGAGTTGATTGGGGTTCATGCCGTTCCTGGAAGTGAAGAATGCAAGATTGCCCAGAGCCGGAAGCGCCGGACTGATGTCCGGGTTGCTGATCGCCGCGCCAGATCCGGCATTTACAACGATGCAGGGCACCTGCTTGGTAATGGCCAGCGCCAGCGGACGCACATCGACCGGCACGCTGCCGGTCGCGTAGCGGTGATTGACGATCTCGTCGGCGATGCGTTGGGCGTTCAGATTGCTGGTGAGAATGTTGATGCCCGGTTCCGTCACACCCGTGCCGAACCCGCCCAGGAGATCGAAGAATCTGACTCCCCGGCCTTCGTCCGAGCCGGGATCCGAGAAATCGTCATTGGTGGGCGGAATGCGCGGGTTGGAGTGGCGAAGCGTCACGTAGCGGCCCATTTGCGGGACGGAGGTTTCGTCCGTGCCCGGAGTCCTCGCGACACCGTCGAAGCGATAGTTGACATCACGCGGTGCCGTGGGAAGCGGAGGCTGGCCGTCGAAACCGAAGGTGATGTGGCCGGCGTCGGTGGCGGCATCGGCATTTCGGACGATGCGATGCGGGCTCGCCGCGCCGACATGCGGAGGCTGAAGCTGAAGCTGCTCGAGGAACTGCCGGACCCCGTCATTCGCGCCGGTGCCGCGCCAGTTCCAGAGATTGAAGATGCGCCGGAAGGCGATCTCTTCAATCGTTCCCTGGTAAATGCGGTCGCGGTTGAACGGCAGCATGCCGCCCCAGCTGTCGTAAGCGTCCCAGTTGGGCTTGTTCTTGACTTGAACAATGCCGGGCGGAATTCCGTCGGTGCCGTTGGTGGCGCCTGGAACCGGCGCCGCGGGCGTCGACGCGGCACGGTCGAGATTGAGAACGTTGCGGGTCGAATGGCATTTCGAACACTTCACGTCGTCGGCGTAGACTTGGCGGGTCCGGGCCGGCACGGCGCCCATTTCGCCAATGCTGGCGAGCACGATTTCGTGGAAGCGGAAGTTTTTCTGCGCGGCATCCCATTGCATGTATTCAATGGCGTTGGGACTGGCACCTGGAAATGACCCATGTTCCTTCAGGCCGAAGGAGAATACGAAGCGCGCGTCGGCGTTGGGCATGAGGATGCGGGGTATTTCCGCCGTGCCGGTTTGCAGGCTCTCCGAGCGCGACATAAGAATCCAATTCTGCTTGTAGTCGGCGGGCAGCGCGGCGATGAAGCGGGCGGGAGTGTTGACCGCGTTGTTGGCCGGATTTGAGAGGTAGGCCGCGAGGCCAACGGGCGAGACATCGGTGATCGGATTGATGACTTCCGTAGGGCCTGGGACGAACTCCGCTCTCACCGTCTGATCGGCGCCCAAGGGAACTAGGCAAGTGCCGGTTCCGCTGCATGGCCCACGCCATCCAGCAAAGGTCGAGCCGCCGAGGGGTGTGGCGGTGAGCCTGACCGACAGCACCGCGGGTGAGTAGGTTTCGTCGCAATCGGCGCCACAATTGATGCCCGGTGTCGCTGGATCGGCTGTGATGGCGCCGTTGCCAAGCCCTTGCTTCATCACTTTGAGCGTGGCGGCCTCGCCGATGCTCGCGGCGGCGGTAAGGATTGTCAGGAGCGTCAACAGTACGGTCATCAAACGCGGCGGTGCGCACGACAACATTGCAGGTTTCATCGAACCACCGCCTTTCCCGCTTATCGTTGCGCAGGCCCCGTCATTCAAAGGCCTTTAATCCAGTCGACCAGTCTTTCGATGTCGCCGTCGGAAATTCTCGGTGAGAACGGCGGCATGGGCACGCCCTTGCTCAGGGCCGTCCAATTGCCTTTGCTGCCGGCCTTGACGGCAACGATCAGCGAGGCCCTCGCGGCTTCATTGCCCCGGTACTTGGCGGCGATTTCGGCGAAAGATGGGCCGACGCCGGCGTTGCCCGGCTTGTGGCATTGGAAGCAGCCGTTTGTCCGCGCCAGTTCTTGGTCCGCGAAACCGGGCGGCGCCCAAAGCGCAAGGGCGAACATCACAGGGCCGAGCCGGAGCGATTTCATCCGTGCCTCCATAGTGACAGAGCCACCCCGGCCGCCCTTTTTTCGGGTTGCGGACGTTGTCGCAAAGCCGCTAATTGACCTAAAGTAACACAAAGTATCGGAGGAAGCCAGCTTACAACCATAGCCAGGTGTTTCACCTCCCGTTTACTCCTTGCCCCTAATGTCACCGGTTTGGGGAACCCGTTCACAAACATTACCGGTTGGCGCTAGTATCACGTGACCATGGCCAAGATCATTCTGGCGGAAGACGACAACGACATGCGGCGTTTTCTCGAGAAGCTCTCGAGAAGGCGGGCCACACCGTGACTTCTTTTGCCGAGGGCGCGAGCGCTTTCGAGGAAATCAAGGGCAAGACCTTCGATCTGCTCTTGACCGACATCGTGATGCCGGAGATGGACGGCATCGAGCTGGCGCGCGCGCCGCGGAACTCGATCCCAATCTCAAAATCATGTTCATCACCGGATTTGCCGCCGTGGCGCTGCATCCCGACTCGAAAGCGCCGAAGGATGCCAAGGTTCTGTCGAAGCCCTTCCACCTGCGCGATCTCGTGGCCGAAGTGGACCGGATGATGGCCGCCTAAGCGCACTCGTGCGCAAGTCCTCGCTTGGGCTTATGGTGGA
>JAAURV010000128.1 GCA_012032065.1 Hyphomicrobiales bacterium | reverse complement strand
ACCCGGCGATCAGTTGGAATCAACTGATCGCCGATAAGGCGCTCGAAAATCAAAAAATTTAGCGCAACTTTCCGCACTCAACCGCTACGCACTTGAGCGCCCGTTGCGCTAGAGTGCATCCAGCCCCGGTTCGCAGGCGGTATCGCGGCTGATTTGCCTTGTGGGGCAAGTTCTGATTCAACGGGCATGGACATTCGATTCGCCATGAGCCCACCCCGACTCTTTCTCGTTGCACCCAATGACATGCCGGCCGAACTCATTTCGGGCTGCGCGCTTGCGGCTGCCGAGGTGGGCGATGTGGCGAGCATCCTCATGGCGCCGGATGCGCCGATGGACATTGTGCGCGAGTTGCAGGCGAAGGACATCGCCGTGCTCACCACGGGAGAGCCGCGGAATGTCATGCGTGGCGGCTTCGATGGACTCCATATCGATGCCCATGACCGAGATGTCGCGGATATCCGCGCAAGCCTCGGGCATCACACAATGCTCGGCGCCTTCTGCGGCGCGTCGCGCGATCTCGCCATGATGGCGGGCGAAGCAGGCGTGGACTATGTGGCGTTCGACCAGATGGCGCAGCGCTCCGGCGAGCCCATCATCGGCTGGTGGTCCGACGTCTTCGAGATTCCCTGCGTCGCCTTCTCGCCTATCGACGCGGGAGGCCTCGACAAACTCCTGCCGCAAAACCCGGACTTTATCCGCCCAAGCGAAACCATGTGGCGGAATGAGGAAGAGGCGCGAAAGGTCGTGGGCGCAATCACCGTGAGGATGGGGCAATGAAATGCGCGGCGGCATTCCTGGCGCTGGCGCTGCTGGCAAGCCCCGTCGCCGCCGCCGAGCCGCCCTTCGAGGAAGCCGTCGCTCTTTTCGAGGACAAGAACTACAAGGAAGCCATCGAGATCGCGAAGCTTCACGCTGCCAAAGGCGACGCCCGCGCCATGGCCATGATGGGCGCGTTCTATCAAACCGGAAAAGCCGTGAAGGCTGACCAGCAGCAAGCGGCGGAGTGGTTCAAGAAGGCTGCGGAGAAAGATCATCCCGGCGCGCAGTTCTCCCTTGCCATGATGAATCTCGACGGCGCCCTCGGCGCAACCGATATCGACGAAGGCGCGAAGTGGCTGGAGAAAGCGGCCGCGAACGGCAATCCGCAGGCGCTCTACAATCTTGGCCTTATCGCTTCCGGCGTCTACGGCACCGAACCCGATTGGCCTCGCGCCGTCGAATGGTTCTCGCGCTCGGCGGAGAAAGGCTTCGCCGACGCCCAGTACAATCTCGGCCTCATCTATCTCGATGGCAAAGGCGTCGACAAAAGCGAGGTCACCGCCGCCGACTGGTTCGTGAAGGCAGCGCTGCAAGGCCACGCGGATGCCGCACTCGACTACGGCGTACTGGTATTTCGCGGCGAGGGCGTGCAAAAAGATGAGGCCGTTGGCGCCAAGTGGATGCTGATCTCCGCGGCGCGGGGCAATGCGGTGGCGCAGAACCGTGTGGCGCGGCTTTACGCGACGGGGCGCGGCGTGACGCTCGATCCGGTGGAAGCAATGAAATGGCATTTCCTCGCCACCAAGGGTGGCCGCGCCGACGCGTGGCTCGACGAATTCACGGCGAAACAAGCGCTGGACCAGAAAGCCGCCGCCGAAAAACGCGCCGCGGATTTCAAGCCGAAGACGTCCTAAAGCCGTATCGCCCTGAGCCGCAATGCATTGGCGATCACGCTCACGGAACTGAGCGACATCGCCGCTGCCGCAAGCACCGGCGTTAGCAGGATTCCAAACGTGGGATAAAGCACACCCGCCGCTACCGGCACGCACACCGCGTTGTAGGCAAACGCGAAGAACAGGTTCTGCCGGATATTGCGCATCGTCCCGCGTGAGAGCTTTACCGCGCGCGCAAGGCCCGCAAGATCGCCCTTCACCAATGTCACGCCGGCACTTTCGATCGCCGCATCCGAGCCTGAGTCCATCGCAATCCCGATGTCCGCTGCCGCAAGTGCCGGCGCATCGTTGACGCCATCGCCCGCGAAGGCGACACGCGCGCCGCCGGCCTTCAGTTTCTTCACATACGCAAGCTTGCCATCCGGCAGCATGGCGGCTTCGATATCGGCGATGCCGAGTTTTCCCGCCACGGTCTTGGCGGTCACCGCGTGATCGCCGGTGAGCATGACGATCTTGAGGCCGAGGCCGCGAAGCTCCTGCAAAGCCTTGGGCGTGGTCGGCTTGATCGCATCCGCCACCGCGATGACTCCCGCTACCTTTCCGTTGATCGCGACAAAGACCGCGGTCCCGCCTTGCTCCCGGGCTTTGTCCGCGAACCGAAGCGCGGGCGACGCATTGATCGAAAGCCCGCCCAGAAACTCTGCCGTGCCGATGGCCAGCCGCTTGCGCTCCGCCATGCCAATCGCTCCCTTGCCGGCAGCGGCGTCGAAGCCCAGAACCCGCGGCACTTGAAGTCCGCGCGCCTTCGCCTCGTTCACAATGGCGCGCGCAATCGGATGTTCGCTCCCCTGTTCAACCGATGCCGCGAGGCGCAGCACTTCACTCTCGTCAGCCTCCACAAGCGCATCAACCGAAACCACTTTGGGCCGTCCTTCCGTCAGCGTGCCCGTCTTGTCCACAACGAGTGTGTCGACCGTTTCCATTCGTTCGAGAGCTTCGGCGTTGCGGATGAGAACGCCTGCCTGCGCCCCGCGTCCAACACCCACCATCACCGACATGGGCGTGGCAAGGCCCAGCGCGCAGGGACATGCGATGATCAGCACGGCAACAGCGGCCGTGAGGGCAAACGCAAAGCGTGGTTCGGGGCCGAATACGTACCACGCAATGAATGCAGCGATGGCAATGGCAATCACGATGGGCACGAACCATCCCGAAACCTGATCGGCGAGTTTTTGCACCGGCGCGCGGCTGCGCTGTGCGTCCGCCACCATCTGCACGATTCGCGCCAGCATGGTGTCGCGGCCGACTTTCTCCGCGCGCATGACGAAACTTCCGGACGTGTTTCGCGTACCGCCGGTTACCGTGTCGCCGGGGAGTTTAAATAGCGGCAGCGACTCGCCCGTCACCATCGATTCGTCGAGCGTGCTCTCGCCATCCGTGAGTACGCCGTCGACAGGCACGCTCTCGCCCGGCTTCACCCGCAAAAGATCGCCCACATTGATCAGATCGAGCGCCACATCTTCTTCCAAACCTTCTCGCACGCGATGCGCGGTCTTGGGACTGAGATCGAGAAGTGCGCGCAAAGCCGACGATGTGCGCTCCCGTGCTCTCAGTTCCAAAACCTGGCCGAGCAGCACCAGAACGGTGATCACCGCCGCGGCTTCGAAATAGACAGCGGGCGCGCCGTGCTCGCCATGGAGCGAATGCGGCAGCGCATCGGGAAACATCGTCGCGAATATGCTGTAGGCCCAGGCAACGCCAGTGCCGAGCGCGATCAGCGTGAACATGTTGAGATTGCGGGTCTTGAGCGATTGCCATCCGCGCTCGAAGAATGGCCATCCGCCCCATAGCACGACAGGGGTTGCAAGCATCATCTGCACAACATTCATGGTTTGCGCGGAAGTGAGCAGTTGCAAACCGAACAGGTGCCCCCCCATTTCAAGCGCGAAGACGGGAAGGGTCAGCGCCAGCAGAAATCCGAGAACCGACGGGTCATATCGTCAAGCTCGGGATTGGGTGCCGCTTCGAGACTGACGGTCTCAGGCTCAAGCGCCATGCCGCAGATCGGGCAGGATCCGGGTCCCGCCTGCCTGACCTCCGGATGCATCGGGCAGGTGTATATGACGTCCTTGGGCTGGCTGGTCAGGGCGGCCGCAGCCTTTTCAGGATCAAGGTAACGCGCCGGGTCCGCCACGAATTTGCCGCGGCAGGAGGCAGCGCAGAAGTAGTAGGTTTCGCCGCCATGATCCGCCTTGTGTGGTGTCGTCGCCGGATCGACTGTCATGTGGCAGACAGGGTCGATGGCCCGAGCTGCGCTCGGATTGGACACGTGTTTGTTCATCGCGTTTACATAGAGATCGCGGCTAGGTTAATCAAACTGGCGTTCCGCCACACCGCTTGCTAACCACTGCCCGGCAAACTCTTCAGGAACTCCAAAGTGGCTTCTTCTCCTGCCCTCTCCGTCATGATCGCTGCTGTCCGCAAGGCCGCCCGCGGCGTGCAGCGCGACTTCGGCGAACTTCAGAACCTTCAGGTTTCGGTGAAGGGACCGGGCGACTACGTGACTGCCGCCGACAAGCGCTGCGAGAAAGTGCTGCGCGAAGAGCTCTCGAAGGCGCGCCCCACATATGGGTTCCTCATGGAGGAGTCGGGCGAGGAAAAGGGCAGCGATCCCGATCACCGCTTCCTCGCCGATCCCATCGACGGCACCACCAACTTCATGCGCGCCATTCCCTATTTCGCGATCTCCGTGGCGCTGGAGCGCAAGGGCGAACTGGTCGCCGCCGTCACGTACAATCCGATCAGCGACGAACTCTTCCATGGCGAAAAAGGCCAGGGCGCGTTCCTCAACAACAAGCGCCTGCGTGTGGGCGCGCGGAAGGATCTCAGCGAAGCCGTCGTCTGTACCGGCATCCCCCACCGCGGCCGCCCCGGCCATGCCGAAAACCGCGCCGAGATCGCGGCGCTGCAAGCAAAATCCATCGGCATCCGCCGCTTCGGCTCGGCGGCGCTGGAATTGGGCTATGTCGCCGCCGGCAGACTCGACGCCTTCTGGGAACGCGGCCTCGCCCCCTGGGACGTCGCCGCCGGAATGCTCCTCGTCCGCGAAGCCAGCGGCGTCTGCACAACCATCGAAGGCGATGGCGACCCGCTCCACGCCAAGAGCATCGTCGCCGCCAACGCCGACATCATGGTGCAGATCAAGAAAGAGCTGGCAGCCGCAGCACGCTCGGTCTGATCAACGCGTCAGCCGCGATTGAACGCCGTAACATAGATGCCGACGGGCTGCGGCCACAGGTCGGTGCGGTCAAAAATCGACCTTGCACCCTCTTGCGTGACTTTGCGCAACTCGGATTCGAGGATCGCATTGTAGCCTCCGAGAATACCGCCACCGAGAAGCTCATTCTTCTCTTTGCGCGGATCGGTCTCCGGCGGCGGCGGTACATCCATCTCCCAGGGCCGCGCATCGCGCTCCGGTCCCACTCCGCTCCGCGCGCCGGCCAGTCCTTGTCCGGCACGTTCTGCGGCTTCGCGCGCCAAGCGATATTCGCCAAGTCTGGCATACAGCCTGACGGCATCTGTCAACGTGTAGGAATTATCAGGAACGCTGGCGATGGCAAATGTATCTTCGAACAGGCTAAGCGCCCGGGTGATGGCGTCTCGTGCAAGTGCAGGGTCATAGCCCGACGCGGTTTCGGCAATCAGCATGGCCAGCGGGAACCCTTGTTCGCCCAACCCGCTAGTGCCGCCAATGGCCCGCCGGAAGCTCGCTCGGCCCGTGTCCGATCACCCAGCTTCAGCCATGCGATTCCAGCCGAAGCCGCAGCTTCGGCTTCGACGATGCTAACCGGTCCCGGTTCAAGCGACTTGGTGTCGAAGGTTTGTGCATCCTTCGCCAACTCGGCCGTCTTGCCGATTGCAATCATGCCGTCGGCGAATTCGGAAACTTGACGGACATTGGTGGAAGACCGAAGCGACATACCGTCGAGATTGCCGCGCAAGCGCGCTTCATAGAGTTCTGCAACGCGCGCCTGCCCCTCGGCGAGGCCGTTGTCGGCAAAGGCGCGCCAGTAGTTGAGTAGATCGTCCTGGTAAAGGCTCTGTTCCGACTGTGTTTTCGCCGCGGCGTCCCAGGATACGATCGATGTTGCAAGCTCGTTGAATTTGCCTGATACATACAACGCTTCGAGCGGTTCGCGGAACGGATCGCCGCCGCCCACGACAGGAGGCGGCTCAACCGGTGCCGCAGTCGAAGTCCGATAATCTCCTCCCAGGCATTTATCCAGGTCGGGTGCGGCGACACCTGGCTGCCGGCGATAATTGGTGATGACCGTGAGCCAAGACCTGACGTCATCGCAGGACAAACTAGCCACACCGTCCAGAAGAATGTCGGCGGCATCAGGTTTGCCGTTCTCTGTCAATGCTTCAGCGGCGTGCAGGGCAACCAGGCCACTCGGTTCTAACAGCGCCATTCCCTGTTTGGTCACTCTGTCAGAAACGGCCGCCGCCAGATCGCTTGCAATTGGGCGTTTGCCATGCGTAGCACCCACCAGCGCATAGATTTCAAGAATGATGGCAACGTTAGAGTTTGTCGTCCCAATTTCGGTTTTGCCATAATCTTTATTGAGGCGACTTATGGCATCATTGTCGCCGCGAAATCCAAAGGCATAAGCGATCATCTCTGCCGCCATGATCGAGGTATTTGGATTCCTAATCTCCGTGAGGGCCGCAAGCGTATCATCGCTGCGGCCGAGCGCAGCAAGCCGCATCAGCGTCTCGCCGGGCGCTTTATCCTCCCACAGCATGGTGAACTGCGGCTTCCGCATGTTCTCGGCAATTACCGCGATCTGCTGCGCGTTGGTATAGGGGCTAATCCATGCCTGATAGGAGGCGAATGTACCGAAACTCAAAACCGCAACGGCCGCGGTCATCAACCCGGCACCGGCCCAATAGAGCCGCTTCGGTTCGAATGGCTTGCGTTGCTTGTGTGACGCTGCTCCCGCTTTTGCCAGCCACCAGCCCAAGAGCGGCTCGGCTGTTGAGTTATCCGCATTTTTCCGGACGAATGCCGCGCATGTTTTGGCGATCATGGTGTTGTCGAAATAGGATGTATGGATCACCTCGCTCCACGAAATGGCGGTGGTGATCTCGTCTGGTCCGGCACTCCCGTCCGCAAATCGTAGCAGTTCGCTCCGCAGGCGCTCGACCGTTTGCGACGATGCCTGATTGGCACTTTCCGAAATTTCGATTTGGATGGTTTCTGGCAGGGCGCGGAACCGATCCCGCAATTCCGGCGGCGCCACTGCGCAGGAGATCATGACAAGACCGCCAATGTCGCGCCCTTGCAGTTTCGATATGCCGGTATCCCACACAAAAGCATCGATGAGCGGAGCAACAGCTCCGTCATAGAGGATGGCAAAGGGTCTCGAGATAACGCTGGAGAACCCATTGTCATCGCGGCGCATGCGTGGTGCAGCACGGATTGGATCGTTAAGCGACGCGGCAAGGCCGTTAACTGGCTCGTCGAAACGATGCGTCAGGCACAGCCAGCGCTCGGCAAGTTTATCCACATGCTGCACCGTCCGGCCTTGGCGCAGGCGCAAGCTTACTTGGCCCACCAACTGGCTGAGAACATAGATGGTCAGCGTGGCCAATCCCAGAACACCGAGTCCCACCGCAACAAGAGCAGGCAGAGGCGCACCACGTACAATCGACATTGCTTCAGGAGTAAGAGCGAGGATCGTAGGCACAGCGACAAGAAAAAATACCAGCAGCAAAAGGGCCACGGCAAACAGCAGCCACGAGTGGATTGCACTTCGCACCCGGAAATCGAGAAATGGGGTTCCAATGGTGATCCAACTGCCCAATTGGCCGAACGAAGATCCGCTGCGGTCAAGTACCTTGAGCGCATGCCAGATGACCGAACCACCATGACTGTGGCCCATGAGATGATAAGGTTGCCCTGCTTTCTCAAGCTGCCGCAACTCTGCGGCCAGCGCCTGTCCAGCTGCACGGCGGTCGCGTTCGGAATTGGCGCCGCTCCATTTGAACGGTTGGACGGAGTACTTGTAGTCCGGTGCCGCAATCGCGAGATCGTCAATCACATGACGTGCGAACTTGCTCTCCGGCTGCCACCAACTTTCCGCACCCAGTGGGCCCTCGGCCGATGCGCCGGTTCCGTGAACGCCAACCGGCCCAGCCAGGCCCGGTGCTTCTTCGTCCACGGCTTGCCGCCATAGCGGATATCCTGGCGCAGCAGGAAGCTGCTGATGCGCTGGCAGCAGCGGGTCACATCCGCCACTGCCGCGCCGCGCGCCCGCACCAGATCGCGCATCGCCTCGTGTGCCGGATCCGGCACCCATACCGCCGTCAGTTCCTCCGACCGCAGCAGCCGGGCCAGCGTCAGGCAATCGCGCCGGT
>JAAURV010000127.1 GCA_012032065.1 Hyphomicrobiales bacterium | reverse complement strand
GCCAGCGATGCCTTCCGCTCCGCGTATCTCGCGAGCCTTGGACTTGAAAGCGGAGGCTTGGCCTATGAGCAGGTGATCGAGGAGACGCTCGACGGTCTGGCCGATCACCTCGAGACCCACCTCGATCTCGACCGCATCCTGGAGCTTGCCCGCTGACATGTGGCCGTTGCTCTCCTCCTGCCCCGTAGCGCTTGCGCTCTTGATCGAGCGTTTCATGGGTTACCCAAAGGTCATTCAAGATGCAGTGGGCCACCCGGTTCAGTGGATGGGGTGGCTCATCTCAAAGCTCGAGATCAACCTTAACGTGGACGTCATTGCTGCCCGCAAGGGTGGTTCTCTGGCCCTGACCTTACTTCTCATTGTTAACCTTTCGGTAAGCATAATTCTAGCGGCAGCGCTTTCGCGGTTCACCTGGGGGTGGGCGCTTGAAGCGGTACTCGCCACGGCATTCTTCGCGCAAAGGTCAATGAGAGATCATGTTGCGGCGGTGGCCTCGGGACTGGCACGGTCCCTTGAGGATGGCCGCGCGGCGGTTTCCCACATCGTCGGACGTGATCCTCAAAACCTCGACGAGGCGGGAATCTCCCGCGCCGCTCTGGAAAGCATGGCCGAGAATACATCGGATGGCATCGTCGCCCCCGCCTTCTGGTATGCGCTGCTCGGTCTGCCGGGGCTAGTCGCCTACAAAGCCATCAACACGGCGGACTCGATGATCGGCCACAGAAACGAGCGCTATATCCATTTCGGTTGGGCGGCAGCAAAACTTGACGATCTGGTCAATTTCATCCCGGCGCGGCTGACCGGATTGCTGTTTGCCGCCTCCGCCGCGCTTGCCAACCCAACGAGCGGACGGGCCGCCCTCACGGCCATGAGCCGGGACGCGCGCAATCATCAATCGCCCAATGCCGGATGGCCGGAAGCGGCCATGGCGGGTGCGCTGGGTCTGCGATTCGGCGGGCCGCGTGATTATGACGGCGAAACCGTCGACCTCGCCTGGATGGGCGATGGCCGCGAATCTCTCGCCCGCGACGACATCACGGAAGGTCTCCGGCTCTACGATCGCAGCCTGACGCTGCTGTTTATCGTCTTCCTCAGCCTGTGCCTGATTTTTTGAGCACCGCCGCAATGCCGGCCGTCACGAACACCACCTCGTCCGCCGCGGCGCGAGCTGCTGATTGGTCATGCCCTGAATATCCCGGAACCGCCGCGCCATCGGATTGTCCGGAACGATCCCCTGCCCTACTTCGTTCGAAACGATCACAAGTCTTCCCTTCGAGACCTTCACCACGTCGCAAAGCGCGTCGACATGCGGATCGTGATCGATGCCGTGATGCATCAGGTTTCCAAGCCACACGGTTACGCAATCGATCAGTACAAACTTTCCTTCCAGAGTCCCTTCTCGCACCGCCTCTGCAAGTGCGACCGGCGCTTCGAAGGTTGTCCAGCCCGAACCCCGATCGCTCCGATGCCGCGCGATCCGCTCCGCCATTTCGCCATCCATCGTCTCGGCGGTTGCGATGTAGATGCGTGCCCCTTTGAAACCCGCCGCCAAGCTCTCCGCAAACCGGCTCTTGCCCGAGCGCGCGCCGCCGAGCACCAGCGTCGAAGTCATCTCTTCACCGGCGGGATGCGCGCGATGAAGTGTCCGCGCATGCGGTTTGGCCACTGGCGGAAAGGCACTTCCCCGGCCGGCGTCTCGCCGTGCATCGCGAACCAGTCGAGAATGGCTTCCGCCTGCTCGCGCTCCGGCGGATGACCGCCGGACATATAGGTGAAGCGCTGATCGTCGCGGAAAATCACGCTGCAGGGCCGGTTGCAGTTCCACAGGCACGCCTGCTCGACAACCTCAAGATCGGCGTCACGCTCGGCGATGGCGTCCTTCAGATGCGCGATCAGCACCTGCCCGCCGGTACGCCCGTCGGGCGCCTCGCGGGCTTCCGGCGAAAACCGGCAGGTCGTGCACATCACGATGGAACGCATGGGTTTCCGAATGCCACAGGGGGTTGCCAATGTCTTCCGCTTCAATGTAGGCAAACATCTGCCCTGTCAACGCGAGCAGAAACGGCATGACATTGAAGAAGATCGCCTTTCTGGCCTCGGAATCGCTGGCAGCGCGCAAAGCCATGTCGCGACTGGCGAAAGCCTATGGCAATGCCTCTCCCGATTCGGCCGATGTGGTGGTGGCGCTCGGCGGCGACGGCCACATGCTGCAAATCCTGCACCGCTTCGTCTCCTCCGGCATGCCGATCTACGGCATGAACCGGGGCTCCGTCGGCTTTCTGCTCAACGACTACGCCGAAGCCGATTTGCCGGAGCGGCTCTCGGCAGCGGAAGCCACCACCATCCGCCCGCTCCGCATGAAAGCAATTGACGAGCAAGGCGCCGTTCACAAGGCAATGGCCTTCAACGAAGTCTCCCTCCTCCGCCAGCGCTACCAGGCAGCGAAACTCAAAATTGCCGTGGATGGGAAATCGCGCCTTGCGGAACTGATCTGCGACGGCCTCTTGCTCTCGACGCCTGCGGGCAGCACCGCCTATAATCTCTCGGCCCAAGGCCCGATCCTCCCGATCAACTCGCCGCTCTTGGCGCTGACGCCGATTTCAGCCTTCCGGCCAAGACGCTGGCGCGGCGCCATACTGCCCCACGCCGCGCGGGTGACAGTCGACATTCTGGAGCCTGACAAACGCCCGGTGGCGGCGGTCGCCGATCATGTCGAAGTGCGCCACGTCATGCGGGTGGAGATCGCCGAAGACCGAAAGCGCTCCGCCAAACTCCTCTTCGACCCTGGCCACAGCCTGGCCGAGCGCGTGCTGAACGAGCAGTTCAAATACTGAAATCTAGAGGTAGTACAGCCGCAGCGCCCCGCGCGAGCCGATGGTGACGCCGACGATGCGGTTGATGTCGATGCCACGCTGGGCGAGCGCATCTCGCGTCACCGGATTTTGCGAAGTGCCGCTTGCAGCATGGCAATGCCATGGCTGTGGTTTTCGGCAACGCGGAGGAAAAAAGCCCGGTCGTCGTCATCGCCGTCGACATCGGCGTGCCCAAACCGGAAATTGAGCCTTACGACACCGATCGCCGGAACATGGTCAAGCGCCCTGATCTCGGCGGCGCTTTCATCTGCCGTGGAAATGGCCAGCCAAGCCGTGGTGACTTCCGGCTTAGCCTGAGCCGGAGCAGCGCTTGCCGCGAGGGTGATCGCGGCGCCCATCAGCAAACCATTCAACATCTTCATGACGGTCCTCCATCGATGTTCGAATTACAGATAGTAAAGCCTGAGCGCGCCGCGCGAGCCGATACTTACGCCGACGATGCGGTTGATCGGAATGCCCCGCGCCGCCAGTGCCTTCCGCGTCACCGGGTTGGCCCGCAACGCCGCCCGGAGTTTGGCGATGCCGGCGCTGTTGCGCTCGGCGATCCGGCGGAAATAGGCCGGATCTTCCTCGTTGTCGTTGTATTTGGTCGACACGTAGCGGAAGTCAAGCCGGATCACGCCAATGGCCGGCACTTGATCCAGCTGTCTGATCTGAGCCGCGCGGCTGCCGGCGGACATCATCGCCGATTGCGCGAAAGCGGCCTCCGGTTGCGCCTGTACGGGTGCCGGGGCAAAGCTTGCCGCAAACGACATTGCCGCAGCCGCCACAATCGTCTTCAAAACATTCATGACAGAACTCCGTCCTTCAAGGACGGTATTCAAAGCCAATATTGCGGCAGGGCTGTGACTAGAGCAACCGGCGGTCATTCGACCGCCGGTAAGTTGCTCTAGCAATTTGAATCTGGCGCATAACTGAACGCTCAAGTGATTCCACTTGAGCGCGTTATGCGCTAGCGCGCTTCCCGGCGAAATGGAATCATGTCGCCGATAAGGAATCGCGACGATTCAACAACTTGGAGCATGTCTTTGCCGCCAAACCGCTTCGCACTTTGGCGGGACTTGCTCTAAGCGGCGCGGACGAAGTCGGCTTTGAGCCGCTTGGCGATCAAACGTACGCGATCGTCGGCATAGCGCGCGATTACATCGAGGTGGCGTCCGCGCTCGCTCGCAGGCATGTTCTCGTAGCCGGTCATCAATGCCTCGATCAGGCGGCGGCCGAAGCTGTGAGGATCGAGCGCGATGCCCTCTTCCTGCGCATCCCGCGCCACGTCGCAGGCCGCTTGCAGCAGGCCATAGCTCGATTGCGGCAAGCCCGACTTCGCATGCAACGCCTTGAAACCGCCAAGCCCGCGCCCCGCCATCATCTCGCGCGCCCGCACCCTGCCAATGCCGGAGAGATAGGCGAGCGCCCATTCCACCACATGCAAGTCGCCGCAAGCCGCCGCTCGCACCAGGATCGAGGCGGTGAGCAGGCTCTTCGAAATGAGGAACGGAATCGTGCGTTGCAGTTCTTCGTCGTTGGCTTCGATGAGAATCTTGAGAATGGCGTTCTCTTCCGCGTCGGCGACAACATCGGCCGCATCGTGCGCCGAAAGCCAGCCGCGCTCGGTCATCAGCATGTGCATGCGGCTCGAAGCGCGCTTTGCCTGCATGATGCGAATATCGAGCGGCAGGTCGGGACATCCGAGCAGATGCTCGACGATGCCTTCGTTCTTGCCGAAGCGCTCGTAGAGAATGTGGTATTGCCAGTCGCTGAATCGCACGCTCGGATTTTCGAACAGCGCCATGCACGGCTCGGGCGGCGAGGTTTTGACCGCCATGGACACGGCTTCGGCTGTGATGTCCGGCCGTAGCGCCACCTGGATTTGCCGCTGCAAATCGCCGACGCGCAGGATCGCCTGCATGTGCCAGGCATTGAGCGAAGGCGTTCCCGCGAGGAACGGCAGCGCGATGTCGTCCTCATCCGCGATGATCGAGAACACGATGTCGGCATGAAGATTGGAGGCGAAGGCAACGCCCTCCGCAAGCGTCCTGCGCACATCGGCAACCGAGTCGACCGCGAGTTTCAGAACGGCCGGGGTCACCTGGTCGCGCTCAGTTGCGGCGGTGGCGGGATCGGAGAGAAATGCCGCGAGCTGCGAGGCGAGCAGCGTGCGTTGTGCCGCGTCGCCGCTCTCGATGACTTCGAGGAAGACGCTGATGTCCAGGCTTGGCGCGGTTTCCGGTGTCACGGCTGGCCTCATAACGCTTGAAAAACGTGATGAAGCCGACGCTACGGGCGAACCTTTAACAATCCGTTCACCATGTTTGGGGGGCCTCAAGCTGCGCGCAAGATGCCGGCCTGGGTGAGCTTGAAGCGCAGAAGATCGCCGTCGATCGGCCGCGAAATGAAGTCCGCCGCGCCTTCGAGAATGGTCTCGCCAATCGCTTCCGCATCGGGCGAGCTTGCGTAGAAGATCACCGCCGGAGCCTTGCCTCTCGTGGTCCGCCTGACCCGGCGCACGAAGTCCTTGGCCGGCATCGCCTGTCCCTCCGGCGCCATGACGACAATATCGGGAGTCGACTCGCGGCAGCGTTTCAGCGCGTCCTCGGCGCCTTCGCTGAGGATCACATGCAATCCGCACTCGTCCAGCAGGCGCGAAATCTCGGCGCGGGAGTTACGATCGCCATCGATAAGCAAACAATTGGCCATTGGGGGCTGACCTTTTAAGTTGCCCGGAAATGGGGAGTTTTCCGTGCTGTTGCGACTCCTCCCCCGCCATGGTTAACGAGGTCTTAAACAGCTTATCCACAGCTTTTCCACAGGGTGTAAGGCGTTCTGAATCCTTGCGAAAACCGGCTTCTCCACAGGCTTTCAAAAGATGACGGAATTGCGACAATCGAAGGACTCGCTCCGCGACTCACCCGCGCACGCCTGCAACATGTGATTGCAAATGCTTCAATCCCGGCAACAGTTTATTGCATGCCCACATCTCGATTGTTCCTTCGAGGCTCGCAAATGGTCAAGCCGGCATCAAGGCCCAGCTCGACGTTCGGGGTGACGGCACGTTCGGAACGGCGCTGGGCCTTGACCCCGTCTTGTCCATTTGCAGGGTTGTCACGAAGCAATCGATGCAGAACTGCGAGTGTTGCGCCACATTGAGCCGTCGAATGCTTCGTTGCACATCTGCATCGCGGGCGATCGAAGTCAAGAACTTGCGCCGCTCCGAAGTCTCAGCTCGCCCCTCTCTTCGAGCAAGTTCTTGAGTTCGATTGACTGCGATGCGACCATTGAAGAAGCAGGCGGCGGCACCGGCGAGGTAGCGGTACGCGGAGGGAATACATGGCCGGCCTTTGGTTCGAAGAATTGGAAGTGGGAAAGCTCTACCGCCACCCGATCACGCGCACGGTGACGGAGATGGACAACATGCTGTTCTCGACCCTCACCATGAACGCCCAGCCGCTTCACATCGACCGCCACTTCGCCGCCAAGACGGAATGGGGCCAGCCCTTGATGAACTCGCTGTTCACGCTCGGCCTGATGATCGGCATTTCGGTCAACGATCTGACGCTCGGCACCACCGTCGCCAATCTCGGCATGACCGAAGTCAAGTTCCCCGCGCCCCTGTTCCAGGGCGACACGGTGAATGTCACGACCGAAGTGGTCTCGAAACGCGAAAGCAAATCGCGTCCGGGCGCCGGCATCGTCGAGTTTGCGCACAAAGCCTACCATTACAGTTGCATTGTCTCTGAACTTCTGAATCTATGAGCCACCATGATTCGGGAGATCATGGATGGCTGGAGCATCGGTTGAGGCGACGCTGGAGCGATGGGCGTCGGCGCTGCGGGACGTAAAGGGGCGGATGCGCCCGTTGTTCACGCAGGAGCGCGTGGCGGCGTCTGCGAGCCGGTTTCTGGACGGGCTTTTGGGCAACGAGCCGCGCAAGACGGGCTGGATGCGGGCGGAGGCGGCGGGCGATCCCGGCCCGTGGCGACAGCAGGCGGTCCTGGGACGCGGGAACTGGAATGCGGAGGCCTTGCGCGACATCGTGCGCGGCTATGCGCTGGAAACGTTGGCCGATGAGAACGCGGTTCTGGTGATTGACGAGACCGGGTTCCTGAAACAAGGCAAAGCCTCGTGCGGGGTAGCGCGGCAATACACGGGATCGGCGGGCAAGATCACCAACTGCCAGATCGGCGTGTTCGCCACCTATGTGTCGCGGCATGGCCATGCCTTCATCGACCGCGGGCTTTATCTGCCGAAGGAATGGACGGATGATCACGCGCGCTTGAAGGCGGCGCATGTGCCCGACGGCGTCGGTTTTGCCACCAAGCCCCAGATCGCGCGCCGGATGATCGCCGGCGCCATGGCCTCCGAGGTACCGTTTGCCTTCGTGGCGGCGGATAGCGTGTACGGCACCGGCGACATCGAGACCATGCTGCGCAAGGCGGGCAAGGGCTACGTCCTGGGCGTGGCCTCCAATCATATGTTCCATTCCTGGGGCAAGAAGCAGCTTGTGGGCGGGACCGCCGCGAAGGTCGCGCAAAATCTCCCCAAGCGTTCCTGGCGGCGGTTGCCGTCGGGCGAAGGAACCAAAGGCCCGCGCCTGCACGACTGGGCCTATCTCGAACTGGCCGATCTCGATGCCGGCGAATATAGCGACACCCTCACCGGCACATGGACACGCGGCCTGTTGATCCGGCGCAGCATCGCCGATCCGGCTGACCTTGCCTTCTTCTCCACCTGGTGTCCGAAGGGCACGCCCATGACGAAGCTGGTGGCTATAGAAGGCCATCGCTGGGCCATCGAAGATAGTTTCGAGACCGCCAAGAACGAGCTCGGCCTCGATCACAACGAGACCCGCTCCTGGCACGGCTGGCACCGGCATGTCTCGCTGGTCATGCTTGCCTTCGCCATGATGGCCGTCATCCGTCATCACGCGAATGCCGTGCCGCTCAAAAAAACGCTGCCACGCCTTCGGACGACCAAGCGATCCTTATCCGCTGGTCGATCCAGGAAATCCGCCGCATCGCCATGAAGCTCGCTCAACGCCGCATCCAGCCCGCACACATCATTGCATGGTCACTCTGGCGGCGCGCCCACCAAGCCGAGGCTCGCCGTGCCCACCTCAAGAGAAAATTGCAACTGTAATGCTAAGCGCTTCCACCTTGACTGCAAGCTCGGCGGATTCCTTGCGAGCGTTTGTCAGATCAACGCTACCGCGCGTCTATAGATT
>JAAURV010000126.1 GCA_012032065.1 Hyphomicrobiales bacterium | reverse complement strand
AAGCCGCGCTCGCAGGCGGCGTCCAGATACTCGCGCACCACCGACGCCATCTCCCGCGGCTGAAAGGAGTGCAGGTCGAGCACGTCGGTGATTTCGAGCTCGATCGGCGGTTCATCGGCCGAAATCGCGGTCGCGGCGCCCGAAACGCCGATCACGCTAATGACGAGCAGCGACGTCGCGACGGCGCGATGCACGCCCATGCGCGTGACGAGGACGAGCGCCGGTACGATCAAGAATCCGCCGCCGACGCCGAGCAAGCCGCTGAGAAAGCCGGTCCCGAGCCCGACGAGCGCGAGGACGAGCGCGCACGGCGCCGTGATCGATGAACATGACATGGCTCGCCCCAACACGCGCGTCTTCGGGCTGATGCGTCACCATGAGGATCGTGAGGCTTCTTTCTTGTTGCAGATCGCCGATCAGCTCCAGCATATCGCGGCGAAGCGCGGGGCCAAGCGCGGCAAAGGGTTCATCGAGCAGCATCATCCTCTTCTCGCGCACCAATGCGCGGGCAATGGCGATGCGCTGCTTCTCTCCCCCCGACATTTCGCCGGGCTTTCGGTTTCGAAGACTGAGAATGCCGGTTCGTTCGAGAGCCGCATCCACGCGTTTCATTTGGTCCGCATCGAGTTTGAGGCGCGGCGATATGCCGAGCGCAACATTGGTCCAGGCATCGAGATGCGCGAAGCTGTTGTTCTCTTGAAACACCATGGCGACCGGCCGGTCCGCTGGCGGAAGGTCCGTCACATCGCGGGCAGCGACGAGAATGCGGCCCGATTGCGGGCGTTCGAAACCGGCAATCAGCGAAAGCAGTGTCGATTTTCCAGCACCGCTTGGCCCAACGACCGCGGTCAACGATGCGGATTCGACCACGCAATCCGCGGTGAGTCGGAAGCCCCTGTCCTCATAAGCAACGTTGCGAAACTCGATCATGTCTTCCGCGCCCAAACTTCCGCAAACCACATCGCCGCAAACGACGAGGCCGCGAGAAACAGCGCCGTTCCCGCCGAGTCCGCCATGCGGTAGCTCCCCATCTGCCGGTAGATCAGCGCCGGCAAAGTCTGGATGTCTCCCGAGCCGAACAGCGTGATCGCGGTCAAATCGCCAAGCGACACCGCGAAAGCCATGGCGCCTGCGAGCACAAGTGGGGCCCGCAGCGAAGGCAAGTCAATCGAGCGAAGCCGCGAAAGGCCGCGAAGCCCAAGGCTCGCACACAATTTGTCGTCGCGCGCGGTAAGTTCGGCCACCGGAGCGGCAAGTCCGCCATAGACGAAGGGCAACGCCATCAATGCATTCATCGCCACGATCAGCAGCGCCGTTCCCAAACCGCCGAAATGAAAGGGCAGCAGCGCGATGAACCATCCAGTCGCGATCACCGCGGGCGGCAGCATCCAGGCGGAGAGCGAGAGAATCGTCAGAAATCTTCTGCTCGGCTCCGAAGCGGCTCGCGCGCCGAAATAGGCAAGAGGCATTGAAAGGATGAGTGCCAATGCCGCACTCGCGAGTCCAATCGTGAGGCTTGTGAAAGCGGCTTTCATGACAGCATTCGCGGCGGGCAGGCTGGACAGGCCATTGATCAAGATCGCGGCAAGGGGCGGCACGACAATAAGCACCGTCAGCATGATCGCCGATGTGTCGAGCGCGAGCGATCCGGGCGAGCGCGCATAAGCATTCTTCCAGAGTCCCTTGCCTGCCGCCATGCTGCTCTCCGGCAGGAGTTTTCGGCCTCCGGCTATGACCACGGCTGTGCAAAGCAGAACCTGCGCGATGGCCAACGCGGAAGCGCGCGCCGGATCGAAGTCGAGACGAAGCGATTGATAGATAGCGACTTCAAGCGTCGCAGCCTGCGGTCCGCCGCCGAGGATGAGAACAACCGCGAAGCTCGCCGCGCACAACAGGAAAATCAGGAGAGCAGCAGGCGCAAGTGCGGCGCGCATGACCGGCCACTCGATGTGGCGCAGAATATCGCGCGGCGCGAAGCCGAGTTGCGCGCCAAGCCTGTAGCTATCGGCGGGAATCGATTCGAGCCGCGACAGCAGCAGCCGCGCCGCCAGCGGCAGATTGAAAAACACATGAGCAATGAGAATGCCGGTCAGCCCGTAAAGCTGAAACCATCCGCCAAGCCATCCATTGGGGCCATAAACCTGCGTGACGCCAAGGATCGCGGCGATTGCAGGTAACGTCAGCGGCAGAATAAGCAGCACCACCAAAAAGCTCCGCCCCGGAAACTCTCGCCGGTGCAGCGCGCGCGCCACCGCAATCGCCGGAACCACCGACAGCCCAGTCGAGAGGCCGGCCTGCAGCAGCGTGAAGCTCAGCACACGCCAGAAGTAGGCATCGAAGGCTTGCGCAAACCACCCGCACCGATCCCCTTCCAGAGAATCGGTGCGAGCCCTAGTGCCAGCAACGCAACGATGGCGGACGCAGAGAGCCGGGCGGGCCAGTTCGCGGAGACTTCAGGGCGTGGCGATGGCATTGAGCCACTCCTCGATCCACGCTTTTCGGTTCGCTGCGGCCTCTTCCGGCGAGAACAGGAGCGTCTTCGGCGGCGCGCCTTCCTCGTTGAAATTCGCAGGCAGCGGCGAAGACGTATCGCTCGCCGGGAACATCCAGTTTCCTTGCGGGATCTGATCCTGAAAACCTGGCGTCAGCATGAAGTCCAGAAATTTCCGGGCCAGTTCCTTCTCTGGAGAGGCTTCAATCAGCCCCGCCACTTCGATCTGCAAATAATGTCCTTCGCTGAAAATCGCGGCCTTGTAACGTGCGCTGTTTTCGGAGATGCGATGGTAAGCCGACGACGTGAGATAGCTCATCACCATCGGCGCGTCGCCCTTGGTGAAAAGTGCGTAAGACTCGGACCAGCCGGGCGTCGTCGTCAACACGCGGCGCTTGAGTTTGCTCCACGCCTCGCCCGCCTTGCCGCCGTAGACCGACTTCATCCACATGACGAATCCGAGTCCGGGCGTGGACGAGCGCGGGTCTTGCAGAACGATTTTCTCCTCCGCGGGGCCGTCCACCAGTTCGGCGAGCGACTTGGGTGGCGAAGTGATTTTCTCGCTATCGTAGATCACCGCGAAATGCGCGTAGTCGTAGGGCAGGAAGACATCGTCCGCCCACGGAACAGGCACCTTGGCGCGCGTCTTGTCGATGCCGTGCCTGCCGAAAAGGCCAAGCGCCTGGGCTTCGGCTGTAAGACTCGTGTCGAGCCCCAGCACCAGATCCGCCTGCGTGCCGCTGCCTTCGAGCTTGAGCCGGTTCAGCAGCGCAACTCCATCGCCGGGCGCCACCCATTCGATTGTGCAATCGCAAGAGGTTTCGAACGCCTGCTTGATCTTTCCGCCGGGTCCCCATTCGGTGACAAAGCTGTCATAGGTATAGATGGTGAGCGTCTGCTTGGCTTCGGCGGGTGCAATGAACGCCAGAAAAGAGAAAACGGCAATTGTAGGATACTTCTTCATGTCACCTCCATTGCCGTTGGCCAGAAGGTGAGCGCCCCTTGGGGCTGGCTCGCAATCCCTCCGCCGGCATGATCCGGATCAGGTTCAGCGGGTTGGGCGGGAGCCCGTCTCAGCCGCGAAACGCGGCACCCCGTTGAGAGCAAGCGCATCATAGGGCGAGCGCTGATGCGGGAGCAAGCGCTATCTGTTAAGAGCGGGCGATGTCACGTTTCGCAATACTATTGGGGGGCAATCTCAGCCCCAATCCGCGCCTCTTCCGCCAGATCGCGGGCGCGCGCTTCATCGCCGCCGACAGCGGCATGATGCATGCACCAACACTCGGGATCATGCCGGAGCTCTGGGTCGGCGATTTCGACTCCGCCGGCTCCGAATTGATAATCAACTATCGCGAAGTTGACCGCGAGCCGTTCCCCGCCGAGAAAGATGCGACCGACGGCGAACTTGCCATCGAACGCGCGCTCGAACGCGGTGCAACCGAAATCATCCTGCTCGGCGGCCTCGGCGGGCAGTCGGATCACGCCGCTGCTCATCTGGGAATGATCTTGGCCTTGGCCCAGAAGGATTGCGCGGCGTTTGCCACCAGTGGCGAAGAGGAAGCCTATCCGCTGCTGCCAGGTGAGCGAATGTTCGATCTGCCTTCCGGAAGCCGTTTCAGCATCGTGCCGTTTTCTCCACTGGCGGGCCTCACCCTTTCAGGAGTCAAATGGCCCCTTTCATCGAGAGACGTGCCATTGGGATCGAGCCTCACGCTTTCGAATGTCGCGAATGGTCCGGTGCGTCTCGGTCTCGAAAGCGGATACGGCATCGCCATCGTCACACCTTCGGATCTCTCGTGACACCCGCAACGCTTCACGTGCGCCGCATGGGCCGCCGCGGCGAAGGGATTGCCGAGAGCGGCGGCGCCACGGTTTTCGTTCCTTACGCTCTTCCAGGAGAAACGGTTGAAGCGGAGGTGACCGAAGGCCGCGCGGCTATTCGAGGCCTTCTTCAGCCCTCACCTGACCGGATCGCGCCATTCTGCAAACATCACGGCCAGTGCGGCGGGTGCCAGCTCCAGCATTGGGCGGATGAACCGTATCGCGCATGGAAGCTCGCGGTTGTCGAAGAGGCATTGAAGAAGGAAGGCCTTGAACATCCTGCTTTGACTTTCATCGACGCGCACGGATCGGGACGGCGGCGCGCTGTGTTCCATGGCCGCCGCAAGTCCGGGCGGGTGACGGCCGGCTTCATGAAGCCGCGCAGCCACGACGTGCACGATATCGATCAATGCCCCGCGCTTGTGCCGGCGCTCGCCAAAGCCCCGGAGATGTCTCGCGCCTTCGCGGGCGTGCTCGGCGACTGCGATGTCGCGGTCACCGCCGTGAATAACGGCATCGATGTCGCAATCAAGGCCGCGAAAGTTTCAGCGCGGTTACAGCACTTGACTGCCGTTGCGGCAAACCATTCCATTCTCGGACTGACACTCAATGGCGAAGTGGTCTTGAAGGAAGGTCAACCCGTCATCGACGCGGCCGGCGCGGCGATACCGATTCCCCCCGGCGGATTTCTTCAGGCGACGGCGGCTGGTGAAGTAGCGCTATCCGAGTTCGTAACCTCCAACATCGGCAAGGCTTCGCACATCGCGGACTTGTTTTGCGGTGTGGGTCCATTCGCGCTCCGGCTTGCGAAGCAAGCGCGCGTATCGGCGTTCGATAGCGACAAGTTGGCTCTCGGAGCGCTCGCGGCGGCGGCGCGAAACGCGCAAGGCCTCAAGCCCATATCCGTGCAAAACCGAAACCTGTTCAAAGAGCCGCTGACGGCGGCCGAACTCAAATCCTTTGATGCCGTGGTGTTCGACCCGCCCCGCGCCGGCGCTGAAGCGCAGTCGCGCCAGCTTGCGAAGTCGCATCTCAAAACGGTGATTGCCATATCCTGCGACCCGCAGACCTTCGCCCGCGATGCGCGCATTCTTGTGGACGGCGGTTTCAAACTCGCAAAGCTCACCGCCATCGATCAGTTCAAATGGACGGCGCACGCCGAAATCGCCGCGCTCTTCGCGCGGTAGCGGTGCTCAGTCCTTGGCGCGTTCGACGTAGGAGCCGTCTTCCGTCGCCACCACGATCCGCGTGCCGGAGACGACATGCGGCGGGACCATGGTGCGCACGCCGTTGGAAAGCACCGCGGGTTTGAAGGACGACGACGCCGTCTGGTTCTTGATCGCGGGCTCGGTGTCGACGATTTCCAGCGTCACCCGCTGCGGCAGTTCGATCGAGATCGGCGTGCCGTTGAACAGCGCGATCTGGCATTCCATGCCTTCCTGCAGATAGGGCGCGAGATCGCCCAGCATGTCGCTGGTGAGGCTGATCTGCTCGAAGCTTTCCGGATTCATGAACACATACATCTCGCCGTCCTGGTAGAGATAGCCGTGCGTGATCGTCTCGACGAAGGCGCGTTCCACCTGATCGGTGTCTTGTAGCGCACGTTGGTCTTGACGCCGTCGGAGATGCGCCGCATGTCGATGTTGGTGGTGGGCGTGCCCTTGCCGGGGTGCATGCTCTCCGCCTTCAAGACGACATAGAGCTTGCCGTCCTCATGTTCGATGACGTTGCCTTTGCGCACGCCGCTTGCAATGACCTTGACCACGTGTCTTCTCTTCTTTCAAACTTGCTTGGGATGAGTTGCGGGCCTAATAGCAGCGCCCCTTCGATAAGCCAACCCCCCAGGAGTGGGATCGTGACGCTAACCCAGCCGCCCTGGTATTCGGCCTCGGTGCACCGCGACAGGCGGCCCTTCCTTATGCAACGGAACGGCATCGCCGCGGCGTTCCGGCAATGGTTCGGCGCGCAGGGCTTCATCGAAGTCGATTGCGGCTCGATTCAGGTCTCGCCCGGAAACGAGGCGCACCTTCATGCCTTCGCAACCGAAATCATCCATCCCGACGCTACCCGCGAAACCCGCTATCTCCACACTTCACCCGAATTCGCCTGCAAGAAGCTGCTGGCGGCGGGCGAAAGGCGCATTTTCAATCTCGGCCACGTCTACCGGAACCGCGAACGTACGCTCACCCACGCGCCGGTCTTCAGCATGCTCGAATGGTACCGCGCCGAAGAAGCCTACGCGCAGATCATCGAGGACACGGTTGAACTCGTGCGGCTTGCGGCGGAAACCGCCGGCATGGAGATGTTCCATTGGCGGGGAAGGGGAACAAACCCATTCGCCGAAGCCCGGCACATGACCGTAAACGATGCCTTCCAGGAATTCGCCGGAGTCGATCTGCTCGCCACTCTGGGAGGCGATGGCGCGGCAGACCGCGATGCACTGGCCGCGCAATCGCCAGTCCAGATCGCGGAAGACGATACCTGGTCCGACATCTTCAGCCGCATTCTTGTGGAGGAGGTGGAACCCAACCTCGGGAACGAGTGTTTGACCGTGCTGTTCGAATACCCCGCCGTGGAAGCTGCATTGGCGAGAACCTGCGTCAATGACCCTCGCGTCTCGGAGCGCTTCGAACTCTATGCCTGCGGCGTCGAGTTGGCGAACGGCTTCGGCGAGTTGACCGATCCTCAAGAGCAGCGCCGCCGCTTCGAAGCCGAGATGGAAGTCAAACGCCGCGTCTATGGCGAAACCTATCCGATCGACGAAGACTTGCTCGCGGCCCTGACGCACATGCCGCCCGCATCCGGCGTAGCGTTGGGTTTCGACCGGCTTGTGATGCTGGCGAGCGGCGCCACCCGCATCGATCAGGTGCAGTGGACGCCGTTCACATAAGGCCCTTGGCGCTCAGCACCTGCTTCACCGATTTTCCCATTTTGCCGGCGATCTCGTCGAGCTCCGCATCGCTCGCGTTGTACGGCGGCGCGATAATCACGCAGTCCCCGTTGACGCCATCTGCATTGCCGCCGACGGGATAACAAATGAGTCCGTTTTCAAGAGCTTGCTGGCGGATGTGCATGAACAGCTTGAAGCTCGCATCGAAGGGTTTTCTGGTCTCGCGGTTCGCCACCAATTCGGCGGCGATGAAGTATCCGCGCCCGCGAACATCGCCAACCGCCTCGACGCCCGAGAGCGCATCGGCGATCATCGCCTTCAGTTTTTCGGCGTTGGCTGCAACACGCTCGACCAGCTTCTCGCGCGCCACAATCTTCTGAACCGCGACACCTGCCGCACAGCAGGCCGTGTGTCCGGTGAACGTATGCCCCGTCATCGGCGCTCCGTGTACGGACATGATCGCCTGGTTCACCGCACTCGAATAGACAGCCGCGCCGAGCGGCAGATATCCTCCTGCAAGCCCCTTCGCCACGCTCATGATGTCGGGCTCGACGCCGTCGGTTTCGAGTGCCCGCCATGTGCCGCAGCGGCCCGCCCCGCACATCACTTCGTCGGCGATCATCAGCACGCCAAACCTGGAGCAAATCTCGCGCACGCGCTTCGCATAGCCCGGAGGAGCGGGCACACAGCCACCCGCCGCGCCGACAACTGGCTCGAAGATAAAGGCTGCGATCTTCTCTGCACCTTCTTTGAGAATCGCCTGTTGCAATTCCTGCGCGCAGCTTCCGCGATATCGTCGGCACTCACGCCTGCTGGGGGACGGTAGGCATTGGTTGGCGAAAGCCGGATCGGCGCCACCAGCGCCCCTTCGAAAGCCCTCTGCCGTTCCAAGAACCCCGATACC
>JAAURV010000125.1 GCA_012032065.1 Hyphomicrobiales bacterium | reverse complement strand
GGCCAGCGCGAACTTCGCGCCGGCAAGGGCATCCCCCACGCAATGGTCATGAAGGAATTTCAGGCGATCATCGATAAAGCCGCAAAGCCCCGCGTATGACGCGAAAAGTGCTTTGGGCGCCACGCGCCAAGTCCGACTACGGAATGCAGCTTGCTTATATCGCCGGCCAGGACCCGCGTGCCGCGCAGTTGGTGAAGGAGCGTCTCGATGCGGCCGTCGGCAAAATCGCCGAAAATCCACTGGGCCGCCCAAACCGCGTTGCCGGCTACCTCGAAAGGTCGGTGCCGAAGACTTCACTGGTCATCGCCTTGGAACTACTTCCTGACGGTAGCGTCGGCATCACGCGCATCATCCATACCGCCCGCGACTGGCCCGCGAACCGCTGGCCATCCGATTAGTCCGGGCAAGAAGCACCTGGGAGGGCAATTCGCTTGCGCAGTTTCCGCCGTTGACTACCTCGCACCCGCTGGTATCACGGCGCCAGAGTCCGGCGAGGGAGAACCAGATGCAAAATGACATGGCGAATGCCATCCGCGCGCTCAGCATGGATGCGGTTCAGAAGGCGAATTCGGGACATCCGGGAGCGCCCATGGGGCTCGCCGATGTGGCGGCCGTGCTGTTCACCGAGTTCCTCAAATTCGACGCCGCCGAACCGCACTGGCCGGACCGCGACCGCTTCATCCTCTCCGCCGGCCATGCCTCCATGCTGCTCTACAGCCTGCTCCATCTGACGGGCTACAAGGACATGACCGTCGAGCAGCTGAAAAACTTCCGCCAGCTCGGCTCCAAAACCGCGGGCCACCCCGAATACGGCCATGCCGAGGGCATCGAAACCACCACCGGTCCGCTGGGCCAGGGCATCGCCAATTCCGTCGGCTTCGCCATGGCGGAGCGCCATCTCAACGCCCTCTTCGGCGACGATCTCGTCAACCACAAGACCTATGTGATCGTGGGCGATGGCTGCCTGATGGAAGGCATCAGCCAGGAAGCCATCAGCCTCGCCGGGCATTTGAAGCTCAAGAATCTCATCGTGCTTTGGGACGACAACAACATCTCGATCGACGGCCGCGTCTCGCTCTCCGATTCGACCGATCAGCTCCAGCGCTTCGCCGCCTCGGGCTGGAACGTCTCGCGCATCGATGGGTTGAACCCGGATGAAATCCGCGCCGCTCTCGCCGCCGCGCAAAGCTCCGATCGCCCCGTGATGATCGCCTGCAAAACCATCATCGGTTTCGGCGCGCCGAACAAGAAGGACTCGTACCAGGCCCATGGTTCGCCGCTCGGCCCCGACGAGATCGCGCTGGCACGCAAGGAATTGAGCTGGCCTTATCCGCCCTTCGAAATCCCGGCGGAGGTCCTGTCGGCGTGGCGCAAGGCCGGATCGCGCGGCAATGAAGCGCGAATGAATTGGGAGCACGGCTCGCCGCAAGTCCTCTCCAGGCAAAATTCCAGGCGTGGCACAACACCGCCGTAAAGCCGGACACCGAAGCCATCGCCGCTTACAAAAAGGAATTGGCGAAAGACCCGCCTGCCCTCGCCACCCGCAATGCCTCGCAGAATGCCCTCGACGTCATCAACGCCAGCCTGCCCAACACCATCGGCGGTTCCGCGGATCTCACCGGCTCCAACAATACCAGGTCGAAGAACCTGCCCGTCTTCTCCGCGGCGAATTACGCCGGCCGCTATGTGCATTACGGCATCCGCGAGCATGGCATGGCCGCGGCCATGAACGGGATGGCGCTGCATGGCGGCGTCATTCCCTACGGCGGCACCTTCTTCTGCTTCACCGATTACTGCCGGCCCTCCATCCGCCTTGCCGCCCTCATGGGAGTCCGCAGTATCTTCGTGATGACCCATGACTCGATCGGCCTCGGCGAAGACGGCCCGACGCATCAGCCCGTCGAACACCTCGCCGCCTGCCGCGCCATTCCCAATACTGCTTGTGCTGCGCCCCTGCGATGCCGTCGAAACCGCCGAGTGCTGGCAGATCGCGCTGGAGAGCCTGGCGGCGCCCTCGCTGCTCGTGCTGACGCGCCAGAAACTCAAGCCCGCGCGCAAGACCTTCATCGCGAAGAACTTGAGCGCGCTTGGCGCTTATGAGATCGCACCGTCGGCGAAGAAGACGAAGGCGGTGATCTTCGCGAGCGGCTCCGAAGTCGAAATCGCCCTCGATGCCAAGGCGCAACTCGACAAGAAAGGCATCCCCACCCGCGTCGTCTCGGTGCCCTCGATGGAGCTCTTCGAGCAGCAAGGCAAGGCCTACAAAGAGAAGCTCCTCGGCACCGAAAAAATCCGCATCGCTGTGGAAGCCGGCCTACGCCTGGGCTGGGACCGCTACATCGGAACGGACGGCAAATTCATCGGCATGACGGGGTTTGGCGCGAGTGCGCCTGCGGAAAAGCTCTACGAACACTTTGGGATTACGGCGAAGGCGGTGGTGAAAGCGGCCTCGAAGTAGCTTTCCATAGTTTTCTCCCCCAGCTTCGCTGGGGGAGTACGCCCGAAGGGCGGGAGGGGGTGTCTCAACGAGTCGAATTTCTACAACACTCACTTCAACACCCTTCGGCGCTTCGCGCCACTTCCCAATCACTGACGCGATAGGGAGGAGACACCCAAATCCCCTCTGACCTGCCACTGGCAACTCTCGGCTTCGAACTCCAGTAAAGACCGGTAGCTCGAGGGCCGGGAGCGAAGTGACCTCTCAGTCAGGCTGCGCCTGACAGCTCTCCAGAGGAGAGCAAAAAGGTATGCACTTTTCTTTTGCTCCCCTCTGGGGAGCTGTCACGTGGGCGCCTCGTGACTGAGAGGTCCCTTTGCTCATCCACTTGGATACGAAGTGTCAAATTCCCTCGGCCTTGACAACCCTATTCAGTGTGTATAACTACACATCATGAAGAGCCGCGAAATCATCCGGCTTCTGCGGCAGGCTGGCTGGCGGCAAGTTGCCCAAAAAGGCAGCCACGTTCAATTCAAGCACGCTGAAATCCCTGGCCGGGTGACTGTGCCTCACCCCAGGCAAGACGTGCCGCCGGGAACCCTTCGGTCAATCGAGAAGCAGGCACGGATGAAACTGAGATAGGCCATGGCTGAATACATCGCGCTCGTTCACAAGGAACCCGGCACATCGTTCGGTGCAAGTTTTCCGGATCTGCCGGGCTGCATTTCCGCCGCCAAGACGCTGGAGGAACTCCGCCCCATGATCGAGGAGTCTCTCGGCCTTCATATCGAAGGTTTGCTGGAAGATGGCGAAGCCCTGCCGGAACCGAGCGCACTGGATGTCATTGTAAAGTCGAAAGACTACAAGGATGCGGTCGCCGTGATGGTGGTGAAAGCGCCGGAAACGCCGGGCGCAACCGTGCGCGTAAACATCACGCTGCCGGAAAAAACCTTGGCCCAGATTGATCGCAAAGCCGCCCAAAAAGGCATGTCCCGCTCAAGTTTCCTCGCCAAGGCAGCGGAGCGCTGGTGAGGCTTGAGCGGAACGGTCACCGCGCCAACCCGGCCCGGAGGGGGAATTGCGCGTGCCCCGGTGCGAGGTTATCGTGCGGGCGACGGCCAAACGGAGTTGATCGCGCATGATCTTGAAGAATCTGTTTGGGCGCAAACGGCAAGAGCCCGCACCTCCTCGGCACATCCAGTCAGCCGCCGCGGGCACGCTGACCAGTGGTCCGGATCCGCGGCTGCCCGACTTCTGGCATTCGCAACCGCTGCCGATACCGCTACTCAATGGCACACCCGTGTCTGTGATTTATTCAGGCTATGTGCTGGGCGAGGAACCGGACGCATTGGCGGAGTATGACGCCGCACTTGCGGATTTTCTGCGCCTCGGCGCAGGCGAGCGCAAGCGCGCCACGCCGCACGTTCACAAACATTGCCGCGCCGAGGTCGATACCGCCGACTGGCCGGGAAGGGCCGAAGTAGACGCCGCCACAGTATCGCCCGAGCGCGTGTGGGAATTCGTCAAGCCCTTGAACATTTATGTCGAGCGCCGCCTGTTCAATGACATGGACATCTATGTGAATGTCAGTTGCGAATGCGCCTGGGACACCGAACATGGCGTGGCGCTGGTGTTCCGGCAGGGAAAACAGCTGACCCGCGTGGGTTCGAACGACGGCCATTTGACCGATGCCGATGCGCTCAATGTTCCCGACGAGCAGGATGCGCTGCTCAGCGCCTGGAAGGGATAACACGACCGCCGGCGCAATCCTGCGGCGATTCCGCTATCGGAATGAAATTCGTCAGTGTAGGGATGGGTTGCGCGATCTCCGCCTCAGCACTCGCAGTCCGCCGCCAGCGCGCAGGTCTCGCGGTATTTGCAGCCGTGGATGCAGAAGTTTTCAACAGAACTGTTCTTGCAGGAGTACATCGCCGCGTCGGCGCGTTCGATCATTTGGGCGAGATCGATTTCGCTCGCGGTCTCGCTCGCGATGATGACGCCGATGCTTGCACCGATCGCGACTTCGATTGTGGATTCGCCATCGTCGATCCGGTAGACGCCGGTGATTTTCTTGACCAGCCTGCCCGCAAGTATCTTCGCGTCCGATCTCGAACGCACATTGGATTGCAGCACGATGAACTCGTCTCCGCCGTAGCGCACCACGATATCGGTGTCGCGCACCGCCGAAAGCAGGCGCTGGGCCACCGCCTGCAAGAGCCGGTCGCCAAGCAGATGACCATGCTTGTCGTTGATCGGCTTGAAATTGTCGAGGTCGATGCAATGCAGCGCGAATCCTTCGGCCAGTCTCGACACGCGGGCGCGGAAGATCTCGAAGTGGCGGGTGAGGCCAATCCTGCCTTCAAGCCCCGTCAAGCTGTCGCGCGTGGCTTGCAGAAGCAGTTGCGCGTCCCTCTGCCTCCGCTCCGTGATGTCGGCGTAGGAGGTGACAAAACCGCCCTCCGGCAGCGGTACGCCGCGGATTTCCAGCACGCGACCGTCCGGGCGCATGCGCTCGAAGCAATGGGGAATGCGCTTCTCCACCAGAGCCATCTTCTCGGCGAACAAATCGTCGGGATTGCCGGGGCCATACTCGCCGCGCAGCGCATTGAAGCGGAAGAGCTCCGGCAATGTCGGCATGCGGCCCGTGAACATGTTCGGCGGATATTCGAGAAGCCGCTTCTGCTGTTCGTTGCAGACCAGGACATTCAGATGTCTGTCGGTGAGGATGATGCCGGTTGGGAAGAACTCCATCAGCGCCCGGTAGATCCGCTCGTGCTGCTTGAACTCCGTGTTCTCGGCGAGCAAGTCTTCGAGCGTCATCGCGGAGTCTTGCGGTATGGCTAGTACGTCGTTCAAGCGCGGTTGCTCCTCTTGGGATAAAACCGGAGCAAGTTAATCCGCGCCGCTTGCGTGAGTCTTGCGGTCGGACCGCAATGCCAAAGAGAAACCCCAGCCAAATGCGCAGGGGTTGGCCGGGGTTCGATGTGCGGATTATGCGCGTATTTCGGTAGGGTGAAGTTTTCATAACCGCCTAACCTTGATCGGGGCTGGAGAGGGTGAGAACGGCGGCGCTTCGCAGTTTTCCCCATGCGCGGCCAGCGATTGAATTTGGCTCATTCCTGAGCTAGGCCCTGTGCGGAACCAGCAAACCTAAATCGTTATCCCGGCGAACCCGGTATGACAGATGATCAGAGGCCTTGCATATGCCAGCCTTCCGTACACTCGATGATGTAAATGTTTCCGGAAAGAAAACCGTCATCCGGCTCGATCTCAATGTTCCCATCAAGGACGGCGTAGTCACCGACACGACCCGCATCGACCGCGTGGTGCCGACGCTGAAGGAATTGCTCGACAAAGGCGCCGCCGTGATTGTGCTGGCCCATTTCGACAGGCCCAAGGGCAAGGTGATCCCGGAAATGTCGCTCAGGCCCGTGGCTCCTGCTCTGGAAAAGGCACTCGGCAAACCGGTCAGCTTCGTCTTCACCGACTGGCAGTCTTCCCCCTCCATCGATGCCCAGCCGGGTACCGTGACACTCATGGAAAACACCCGCTATCATGGCGGCGAGGAGAAGAACGACGAGGGCTTTGCCAGGATGCTTGGCGGCCTTGGCGACATCTACATCAACGATGCCTTTTCCGCCGCGCACCGTGCGCATTCCTCGACCGAAGGCATCGCCCGCCACCTGCCCTCCTATGCCGGCCGCGCCATGGAAGCGGAGCTTCGCGCGCTTCAGTCCGCTCTTGAAAATCCACAGCGCCCGCTGGTCGCGGTCGTGGCGGCGCCAAAGTTTCCTCAAAGCTCGAATTGCTCGGCAATCTGTCGGGCATCGCCAACACCATCGTGATCGGCGGCGGCATGGCCAATACGTTTCTGAAGGCGAAGGGTTATGCCGTCGGCAAGTCGCTGTGCGAGAACGATCTTGTGCCCACCGCGCGCGAGATCATGAATACGGCGCAAACCAGGAACTGCCGTCTGCTCCTCCCTTCCGATGTGGTGGTTGCTCCCGAGTTCAAGGCCGGCGCCACCAACCGCGTGGTGGATGCCATGGCAGTCAGCGCTTACGACATGATCCTCGATGTCGGGCCCCGCTCGATTGCCGCCGTCAACGCCGCCTTCCGACAAGGCCAAGACGCTGGTCTGGAACGGCCCGCTCGGCGCATTCGAGATCGCACCCTTCGACCGCGCCACGGTCGCCACCGCTCAGCATGCGGCCAAGCTCACCAGGCAGAGGAAACTCACCTCGGTGGCGGGCGGAGGCGACACCGTTTCGGCGCTCAACCATGCCGGCGTGGCGGGCGATTTCACTTATATTTCAACAGCCGGCGGCGCGTTTCTGGAATGGCTTGAAGGCAAGTCCCTTCCCGGCGTAAAGGCACTGCAAAATTGAACCCAACGGAGAGGCACCCATGATCGACCAGCTCAACAAGATCGCCGAAGCCATGGTGGCTCCCGGCAAAGGCATTCTCGCCGCCGATGAATCGACCGCGTCGATTGCCAAGCGCCTCGAATCCATCAAGGTCGATTCGACCGACAACTCGCGCCGCGACTACCGCGAGATGCTGTTCGGCGCCACCGACGCCATGAAATCATACGTCTCCGGCGTCATCCTCTTCGACGAAACCATCCGCCAGAAGGCGCGGAACGGCACGCCGCTCGTCGACATGATCAAGGCCACGGGCGCGGTCCCCGGCATCAAGCTCGACACCGGCGCCAAGCCGCTGGCTCTTTCGCCTGGCGAACAGTGACCGAAGGTTTGGACGGCCTCTCCGCGCGCGTCGCCGAGTACGCCAAGATCGGCGCGCAATTCGCCAAGTGGCGCGCGGTGATCGATATCGGCAAAGGTATACCGAGCCACAACGCCATTCACGCCAATGCCCATGCGCTGGCGCGTTATGCGGCGATCTGCCAGGCCGGCGGCATCGTGCCGATGATCGAGCCCGAAGTGCTGATGGACGGCGACCACGACATCGACCGCTGCGCCGAAGTCAGCGAATGGGCGTTGAAGGAACAGTTCCAGGAACTGTACTACGCCGGCGTTCAGCTTGAAGGCATCATCCTCAAGCCCAACATGGTGATCTCCGGCAAGAAATGCGCCAAGCAGGCGGGCCGCGAGGAAGTGGCCGAGAAGACGCTCAAGGTTCTGGAAGCGCTGCGTGCCTGCCGCCGTGCCGGGCATCGCCTTCCTCTCCCGGCGGTCAGTCCGGCGAAGATGCAACAGCACATCTCCACTACATGAACGCCGCTGGCCCACTCCCGTGGAAGCTCACTTACTCTTATGGCCGCGCTTTGCAGGCCGATGCGCTCAAAGCCTGGGGCGGCAGGGACGAAAACATCGCCGCCGCACCGACCTTAACCATCACCCAGATCACCCATAATCCGCCGATCAGGGCAAATGCTTTTCCGGTGCTGATCTTCTTCCGGTTGGTGGCCGCGAAACCGACGGCCATCAGAACCATTGTCCAAATCCAGAAAAGTTCAATGGACTGTCCCAGCGATTGCATCCAGCGCGACGCGCCATCCGGCAGAAACGAGTAAAGACTGGTGGCCACCATGTTATTGGGGTCCACGTCTCCATAGGCTCGCAAGAGCATTACGATAATCACGATGGGCGCGAAAATCAGCCCGGTCATGTTGGCATGCGCCACAATGCTCAAGGACGTCTTGAAATTGGTCCCCGCGCCGGCCATTACGTTGAACAGCAGCAGATAGATGGCCCCCATCAACAACGCGCCCAGGATAGGACCCAGCCCGCCAATGCCATACGCGAA
>JAAURV010000124.1 GCA_012032065.1 Hyphomicrobiales bacterium | reverse complement strand
AATAGAACAAAATTGACGCGTGTCAAGGAATTATTTTCGCCCGAGCCGTCCATGTTCGTCATCCCCGCGAAAGCTCAGGAGACCGCTATAGGCGTGCGCTGGCGTATTCGAAACGCCAGCTTCTTCGCACACGCGAAAGCGGGGATGGCGCCGTGATGGAGGGGGTGGCGGATCAGGCGGTTTCGACGCCAGTCCGCCCGCAATAATTGTGGGCGATGCCGGGGGGCTTCGGGTTTTGCTCTCAACACCCCAGCGCTCGCGCGGCAGGGGTGATGTGCGTCAGTTCAACTGGCCGAGTTTCTTGCGGCCTTGCAAAACGATCGAGAGCGAGGCGGGCAGGCCGCCTTTGCCGTCGCGGTTGACGACGAGCAGGTCGCCTTTCCCGGGAGCGGTCTCCTGGGTGGCTTTGGATTTCAGCTTTGCGGCTTGCGGCACCACCGGCATTTCTTCTTCGGAAAAGGTCTGCGGCTTGCCGTCCTGGCGGATGGCCTGGTCGGCGCTGAACAGATCGCCCCACTCGATGCCTGCGTCGTAGAGCGAGGCGGTGAGCGGCTTCAGCAGCGGCGTGTCATCTGCCGTGCCGTCCTTGATCGAGGCGGCGAAGCTGGTCTTTGCGCTGGCATTCGAGACGGGATCGGCGCCTGTCTCTTCGATCATCGCGTCCGCGGCTTCCACGGCGCCGAGGCTGTCGCTGACGGGCGAGATTTTCTTCTTCGAGAAGTTCTGCTTGTCAGGCGGGCGGATGCCGGTTCGATATGCATGGTCGCGGCGGCGAGCGCCAGAACCTCGAGCGGTTTCTGCCTCGGCTTCGGGACGAACGCGGCAATCTTCTCCGACGTTTCGGCGCCATTGACTTCACCCGCCGGCAGCATGAGCGGGGCGGGGCTCTCCGGCCTTGCAGCGGGAGTCTGGCTTGCGGCTTCGGTCAGTTCGGCCATATCCTCATCGGCGCCCTCGTAGGCGATCTCGGGCGGCTTCTCTGCCTTGGCAACCAAGACTTCCGGCTGCGGCGTCTCGATCTTCGGATTCTTGAAACCCTTGCCGTAACGCGCGCCGATGGTCTTCTTGTACTGCTTGAAGATGCCGGCCATTTCGCGCTGGCTGATGCGTGGACCCCAATGGCGGACCTTGCCGGAGTCGACGTGCAGGAAGCCTGTCGGACCGGCCGATCTGCTATAGTAGCCGACGCCGCCGACTTTGCGCACGAGCGCGCTGTTGCGCATTTTCTTGGTCGAGACGTCCGGGAAATAGATGTCGATGGCTTTGCCGAGCACGTGCTGGCTCTTCCTGGCCACGCCGCGGCCCACGCGCTTCAGGAAGGAGTTGGTCTTTTTCGTGCGCAGCCCGCAGACAACGTGGATCGGCTTCTTCGAGCCGAGGTCGGCGTGCAATTCCCAGATGAGATCGATGGTCTTGGGGTCCATACGGACCGATTTCTTGGCGCGCCAATCGCGCATGAACCAGTTGATCTTCTTCATGGCCGACGGCACGTAACGGCCATTCTCCATGTAGGTGACGTTCAGATGTTCCTTGGTGTGGATGTGGTAAAGCGAAATCGTGCGCGTTTCGCCTCCGGCGATCGATTGATCGCCAAGACCCGCCCAGAACCCTGCTGCCAGCCCGGCCATGACTGTCGTCGCGGCCAGAAATTTTTTGAATCGATTTTTCAACGGATGACGATGTCCGGCGTCACAACTGACCAAACCCATACACAACACACAAACCGGGCGGAAAATCCCCGACTCCCTCTGGCTCCCCGACCACGATGAACCAGCCTTGAAGGCCAATTACACCCTAACCGCATTTCGGACAAGAATATGGCTGCCATGAGGCGGCCAATCGTTACAATTAGACTGAACCACTATGATTAACAGGCACTTAAACCGGAGTGCCCGAAATCAGTTCTGCACCAGCCTGCCGTTGGCTTCGGGACGGGCGTTTCCGCGCTGGCCCGCAAGCGCTTTCCGGAGCGTTTCGTCGCGGCCATAGATATCGTCGAAGTATCTGATTTTGCCGTCCGAATCGGGCCATGCGGTGAAGTAGGCGATGTGCACCGGCACCTTTGCGGAAAGTTTCACGGTCTTGCTTTTGCGCGAGTCGGTTTCGGCATTAACCATCTCTGCATCCCAGCCCAAGAGGACCGCGGCAAACTCGCGCGGATTCTGCACGCGCACGCAACCATGGCTGAAGGCGCGGCCATCCTTGTCGAAAAGATGCTTGGCCGGTGTGTCGTGCATGTAGATGTTGTGGCTGTTGGGAAAGAGGAACTTGAGTTCGCCCAGTGCATTCTCGCCGCCTGGAGGCTGCTGGATGCCGAACGGCGGCGTGTTGCCATAGGCGCTCCAGTTCACCGAGCGCGACGAGACGACCTTGCCTTTCTCGTTCACCACCTTGAAGCCGATGCGATCGAGATAACCTGGATCGCGGCGCAGTTTCGGAAGGTACTCGTTGGCGATGATCGATGGCGGCACGCCCCAGGAGGGATTGAACACCACGGTTTCCATCTGGTCGCTGAAGACGTTGGTCTGCGTCATCGGTTTGCCGACGATGACGCGGCTTCTCCAGACTTCGCGCGGACCATCGATGACGCGCACTTCATAAGCCGCCTGATTGACGAGCACATGGCGGGCGCCGAAGTTGCGTGGCATCCAGCGAAGGCGCTCCATGCTCATCACGATGCGTTCGCTGTCGCTTACTATGCTGCCTTTGTTGAGAGCCGTAACGGTTGTCGAATCGAGCGCCCCCGAAACCTTGATCTTGGCGGCTCTCTGGAACTTCTTGAGCGCATCCGACAAAGCGGGATCGAGCAGGTCCGCGTCTTCTGGGGCGACCAGTGCGTCCGCCGGAGTGAGCAAATCGAGGGTCTGAAGGCGAACCCGAACCAGCTCCATGCGCGAGTCGCGTTTGCCGGGGCGAATCTTGCGGCCGTCCGGAATCTGAATGGCGGGCAATCGCAATTCCGGCACAGCGGAATCGGCGAGAGCTTGCTTCAGCGCGGAATATGCTTCGTGCTTGGGATGCAATGAAGCGAGGTATTGGACGGCAAAGGGCGACCAGCCCAAGACTTTGATGGCGACCGCTGGCGAGACCCGCCGCGATTCGAGATCGTGGTAGAGCGAGAGTCGGCGCGGATCGAATTGGCCGCCGGAGGCGTGGCTGGCGTAGCTCAGTGCCGCTGCGGTGAGGCCGATGTCGAACCTGGCAAGCTTTTCGGGATCGCTTCCGAGCTGGCTCTCGACATTGTCGAAGGATGTCAAAACCGGGGGCAAATAGGTTTGCGCATTCAATCCCTCATCGCCGGCTTCGGAAAAATAGGCGAGGAGTTCATTGGCGCGGGGCGATACCTTGCCACCGTCGAGCCAGAGCGGTTTGAAGCCGCCTTCCTTGTAGGCGTCGAGAATGGCCTGGCGTTCTTCGGCAACCGCGCGAATATCGGTTCGCGTCGAGGAAAGCTGGGCCAGTATCGGTGCGGCATCCGCCGTGGCTGGTGTCAACTTTCCGAAGCCCGGATCGGCGACAAGCATGAGGCGCGGCGGGATGTAGGGCAGGTTGCCCATGCCCAGACTGGGGATTCCCTCAGGATCGTCGTCGGCTGCCAGCACGGACGCCGGGCTCGCCTTCTTCGCGGCTTTCTTGCGCTTCTTTGCCGACTGATCGTAACCGCCGTAAGCGTAAGACTCGTCATCGCGCCGCCACCAGGGCTTGCGAACGACACGCACCTCGCGGCGCTTCTTGCGGGGCTCACTGACACCGAAGAGGCTCTCGAAGAAGCCGGTTTTTCGCTTCTTGGCGGGTTTTCGGCCAAGGCGCGCCCGAGATGACGCAAAGCGCCACGGCGCTCACCGCAATTCTGGCCAGCAGCGATTTCATTCAGGCAAATCCCTCAGCGAGCGGCAAAACTAGAACGTGTGCGGCCACATTGCAACGGCATCATGGCAATTTTCCGCAATTGCGCTTTGGTGTTACCCGATTGCCTCTTCGAGACCGAGGTCTTTCATCTTGCGGTACAGCGTCGACCGGCCGATGCCCAGTTTGCGGGCAACTTCAGACATTTGCCCGCGGTAGCGGTGCAGAGCCAGACGGATCATGTCGGCTTCGACATCTTCCAGCTTGCGGATGTGGCCTCCGTCGGTGACCACGGGCACGCCGAGCGCCATGCCGTCGCTCACGGCGGCGCCTGCCGAGCGGCCTACGCCGTTTACCGTTACGGAAAGTTGTGGTTGCGGCCGCTGAAGTTCCGGCGCCGGCGGGATCTTTACCTCGAATCCTTCCACAAGGGCCGCGATCTGCGGGAAGTCCTGAATTTCGAGGGTATCGCCTTCGCACAGCACGATGGCGCGGAAGACAGTGTTCTCGAGCTGGCGGACGTTGCCGGGCCAGGCATAGGCCTGGAGCATGCGGAGCGCGTCGGCTTCGACGCCGCGAACTTTCCGGCCTTCTTCGGCGGCAAAGCGGGTGATGAAGTGTTCCACCAGCGCCGGAATATCGTCTTTGCGCTCGCGGAGCGGCGGCACCATCATCGGATACACGTTGAGGCGATAGTACAAGTCCTCGCGGAACTGACCGGCCTTGACCATTTCGATCATGTTGCGGTTGGTGGCGGAGATCAGCCTGATGTTCACCTTCACGGGCTTGCGCGATCCGACCGGATCGATCTCGCCTTCCTGGATCGCGCGCAGGAGCTTCACCTGCATGTCGAGCGGAAGCTCGGCCACCTCATCGAGGAACAGCGTGCCGTTGTCGGCTTCCTGGAACTTGCCGATGTGCTTGGTTGCAGCGCCGGTGAAGGAGCCCTTTTCGTGACCGAATAAAATCGACTCGACGAGGTTCTCCGGAATGGCGCCGCAGTTGACCGCAACGAAGGGGCGTCCGGCGCGCTCGCTTTCGCCCTGGATGGCGCGGGCGATCATTTCCTTGCCGACGCCCGATTCGCCTTCGATCAGAATGGGAATGTTCGACTGCGCGCCGCGGCGGCCCAAACGAAGCACATTGGCCATGGCGGGCGAGGAGGCGATCAGGTCGTCGAAGCTCATGGAGCCGCCGACCTTTTTGTTGAGGCGTTTCACCTCTTCGGTGAGCGCGTTCACTTTGAGCAGATTCTGTATGGAAACCTTGAGACGCTCGGGCGAAATCGGCTTCACCACGAAGTCGTCGGCGCCGGCGCGCATGGCCTTGATGACGGTTTCGATGGAGCCCTGCGCCGTCTGCACGATGACCGGCAGATCGCCGCGCACGGCCTGGAGCTTCTCGAGGAATTCGAGGCCATCCATGCCGGGCATCAGGAGATCGAGAATGATGAGTTCGATGCCGCCGCCTGTCGAACCGTTCAGAACTTCGAGACCCTTGAGGCTGCCGTCGACCGCCGTTACGTCAAAGCCGAATCGCTTGACGAGTTCTTCCAGGATGCGGCGCTGAGCTGGATCGTCTTCGACTATGAGTACGCGTGATGCCATGCTGCACTGACTGTTTGAATTGCTGCGGATCCGGGCGCAGATGGCCAACGGTCCCACCCCGTCCGGACCTTTCACCTTCTGCGCTCCCTGCCGAGGGCCAATGTCGCAAGTAACGGTAAAGGCGCGCTTAACGGACTAGCGCTTTTGTGGACAGGCGGGCGGATTGATGGCGATCAAGGCGGGCGCGCCGTGATCTACCGAAGTTGGTTTTGAACGAGGGTATCCAGCATGAATCCATTCAAAACCGCGCTCTTTGGACTGGCTTTGGCCGGGTTGGGGGCGGGATTGCTGGGTCCGGCGGAGTGGCGGATCGTCGCGCTGCAGGCCGGCAGTGGTTTGGTTCTCGCCGTGCTGATCCGCGAGATTGCGCTTTCGCTGTGGCGCGGCGAGTTCGGCCTCGATTTTGTCGCCGCACTTTCGATTTCCGCTGCCTTGACCTTCGGCGAGCCGCTTGCCGCGTCTGTCGTGGCATTGATGTATGCCGGTGGCCAGCTTCTCGAAGACTACGCCGCAAGCCGCGCCAAGGCGGAGATGACCGCATTGCTCGGGCGCTTGCCGAAGACGGCGCTTCGCTACACGGATGGCGAGTTGGAGCTGTGCAACATTTCCGGCCTCGTGCCCGGCGACCGGCTGCTCGTCCGGCAAGGCGATGTCGTTCCCGCGGACGGGATCGTGCATTCAGGTACAGCCTTGCTCGATCTCTCGGCGCTGACTGGCGAAAGCGTGCCGGTGAAGCGCGCCAAGGGCGAAGACGTGCCGAGCGGTTCCGCCAACATGGATGTTGCCTTCGATCTTCGCGTGGTGCGCCGGGCTGAGGACAGCGCTTACTCCGCGATCGTGTCCATGGTGAAGGCGGCTCAGGAAGCCAAGGCGCCTTCCGTGCGATTGGCTGATCGCTATGCGGTGTGGTTCCTTTTCTTCACGCTTCTCCTCGCCGGGGCGGCCTGGTGGGCGTCCGGCGACAAGCTGAGAATGCTTGCGGTTCTCGTGGTTGCAACACCGTGTCCGTTGATACTTGCCGTGCCCGTGGCGCTGATTTCAGGATTGAGCCGTGCGGCGCATCGCGGTGTTTTGTTGAAAGGCGGAGATGTTCTGGAGCGCTTGGCCAAAGCGCGCGTGCTGGTGGCCGACAAGACGGGCACGCTGACAACGGGCCATGCGGCGCTGGTGAGGGTCGACGCCCAAAGGGGTTTTGACGCCAAGGACGTTTTGCGGCTCGCAGCTTCGCTCGATCAGGCATCGGCTCATGCAATCGCGGTGTCCATCGTGAAGTCGGCGCGCGAAGCGGGCGCCGTTCTCTCCGAGCCCAGGTTGGCGGATGAAACGGCAGGCGAAGGCGTCACAGGCAAAGTGGATGGGAAGCGGGTGGCGATTGGGGGCGCGAAGTTCGTGTCGCGAACGTTAAGGGGCAGGCGGTTGCCGCGCAGGACCAGCAAGCCCGGTGAAGTTCTGGTGGCCGTCGCCGCCGGCGGAAAGTTCGCGGGCTGGATCGTTCTGGCAGATCAGTTGCGGTCCGATGCCGGTGCGGCGCTGGACGCATTGCGCCAGGCAGGCATCTTCCGAGTCGTTCTTGCTTCCGGCGACTCCGCGAATGTGGTCGACCGGATCGCATCCGACTTGGGGATCGAGCATCGGCACGGAGACATGACTCCGGAGGACAAAGTGCGCCTTGTCACCGCGGAGCGCGCCAATGGTCCGGTTATCATGGCTGGCGATGGCGTGAACGATGCGCCGGCGCTGGCGGCGGCGGATGTGGGGATTGCCATGGGCGCGCGCGGGTCCGCCGCATCGGCGGAAGCAGCCGATGCCATCCTGCTCAGCGACAATCTTCGCCACATCGGGGATGCCGTGCGCATCTCGCAGCGCGCGCTGGCGATTGCCAAGCAGAGCGTGATTGCGGGATTGGGGCTTTCGGCAGTGGCGATGTTCGCCGCCGCCTTCGGTTATTTGCCGCCAGTGCAGGGGGCGCAGGTTCAGGAGGCTATCGACGTGGCGGTTATCCTCAATGCGCTTCGGGCGCTGAGGTAAAGCGGAAATAGACGCGCACCAGCAAATAGAGCACGAGGCCGTTGAGCACATGCCACATGAGGTGCGTGCCCGAAGGCCATGAAGCGCAGAGGGGCCGATCGGCGGCGCGGAAGGCGATTGAGACGGCAAACACGCAGCCGGCAATGAAGAGCCCGTTCGAAACATCTGGCAATCGACGGCGCACCGCCGCGGCGACGGCGAAAATCGCGAGGAGTGCCGGAACATAAAACGCCGACGATCCCGCGAAGGGGCGCAACCAGGATCCGAGAGCTGGCGACAGGAAAAAGAAGCAAAGCGTCAGGATTGCCGCGACGATCCAGGATAGGGAAACGTAGCTCCTGAGCGCCAGGAGCAGATAGAGATGAATGAAGACGGCGATCGGCAGAACATCCGCGAGCATTGACCAGCGGTTGGCGAAGGTATGGAAAAGCAGCGAGCCAATGCCGATGACAAACACGTTGGCGATCAGAAGGAGCGAAAGACCATGGCGCGCCTGGCTTCGCCGCCATTGCAAGAACAGGAGTATCGCCGCCGCAATGAAGGATGCGTTGCTGACGGCGTTCCACGGCTCGGCAAAAAGGCCGGGAGCGAGGCGCTCGCAATAGTCGTCGATGGGTTGAAACCAGTCCATCGAGTGAAGAGTGGCCAATCGTTGGGGTGGAAGCAAGCTTGGAATGGCTCCAGCTTAAGTGGAAAGGGCAAGGGTGTCTTTCACCCATTGCTGTCTTCAGGATCGCACCGGACGGCGAGGCTATCAATGCCAAGCCCCTTCGGGGTTCGCGCCCAAAAAGGGCGCGAAGCTTGACAGCCTCGCCGTCCGATGCGGGATCGCTGTGAAGCAATAAATGGGACATCGTGGTGAATCTTCGCCTGAAACCGCCACATCGATCCGTCAATTGC
>JAAURV010000123.1 GCA_012032065.1 Hyphomicrobiales bacterium | reverse complement strand
AAAAGATGCGAGCGCCCGCCGGTTTTGCCACCATGACCCACGACGAGCGCAGATTCCTGCTGGCGCTGCTTCTGGCGGCGGTGTTCCCGCCGACCGGAAAATCAAGGCGGAGGAAATAGGCGCCCTCGGTCAGCTGCTACAGTCGCGATACGGTCTGCGCGGCGAGCTTTTCACCAAGGCCATGGTTTTCGCCCGCGGTCAGTTCGCCTCCCGCGACGAATTCCGCATTGTTGCCAATAGGATGGAGGATCTTCTCAGCATCGAGGACCGCTGCCGCCTGATCGGCGAAATGTGGGACATAGCCCTGAGCGACAACGAACTGCATGAAACCGAAGAACGGCTGATCCTGGAAATTGCCGATGATGCCGGCATCCCGCGCAAGCGCGCCGTCGAGCAACAGACCCGCGCCTCCTCCCGCCAGCAATAAAGCTGTTGCGCCCGCCGCGCCGGGCAATTATTGTTCCGCTCAGTCAACTCTTTTTCCTGACATGAAATATTCTATCCTGTCGCTCATTAAGAATTCCCTGAGCGGCCACAAACATTGGGCCCCGGCCTGGCGCAGCCCAGAACCCAAGCCCGACTATGACATCGTCATCGTGGGCGGCGGCGGCCATGGCCTTGCGACCGCTTATTATCTCGCCAAGGAACACGGCATCGCCAACATTGCGGTACTGGAGAAAGGCTGGCTCGGTTCCGGCAATATCGGCCGCAACACCACCATCATCCGCTCCAACTACATGCTGCCCGGCAACAACCCGTTCTACGAGTGGTCGATGAAGCTGTGGGAAGGCCTGGAGCAGGACTTCAACTTCAACGCCATGGTCTCGCAGCGGGGCGTGCTCAATCTCTGCCACACCGATGCGCAGCGCGATGCGTTTGCGAGGCGCGGCAACGCCATGCGGATCGATGGCGTCGACGCGGAACTGCTGGACGCGCACGATGTGCGCGAGATGTATCCGTTCCTCGACTTCCAGAACGCACGCTTTCCGATCAAGGGCGGATTGCTGCAGCGGCGCGGCGGAACCGTGCGTCATGACGCGGTTGCCTGGGGTTACGCGCGAGGCGCCGACTCCCGCGGCGTCGACATCATTCAGAACTGCGAGGTGACAGGCATCGACATCGAAAGCGGTAAAGTCATCGGTGTACGGACGAATCGCGGCGGCATCAAATGCAGGAAATTGGGGCTGGCGGCCGCCGGCAACTCTTCGGAAGTCGCCGCGATGGCCGGCCTCAAGCTGCCGATCGAGAGCCATGTGTTGCAGGCTTTCGTCTCCGAAGGACTGAAGCCGTATATTGATGGCGTCATCACCTTCGGCGCCGGACACTTCTATGTCTCGCAATCCGACAAGGGCGGCCTCGTCTTCGGCGGCGACATCGACGGCTACAACTCCTATGCCCGGCGCGGCAATCTGCCCATGGTGGAGCATGTGATCGAAGCCGGTGTCGCCATGGTCCCCGGCCTTGCCCGCGTACGCGTGCTGCGCTCATGGGGCGGCATCATGGACATGTCGATGGATGGCTCGCCCATCATGACAGGACATCTGTCGAAGGCCTCTATCTCAACGCCGGATGGTGTTACGGCGGCTTCAAGGCAACGCCTGCTTCCGGCTGGTGCTTCGCCCACACCATCGCCAAGAACGAACGTCATCCTCTCAACGCCGCCTATCGTCTCGATCGTTTCCGCCGCGGATACATGATCGACGAAAAGGGCCAGGGCGCCACGCCGAATTTGCACTGATGCTGATCCCCTGCCCCCATTGCGGAACAAGACCGGTCGAGGAATTCACCTTCCTTGGCGATGCGAAGCCGGCACGGCCCACATCGAACGATCGCGCCACCATGGATCAGTGGTTCGATTACGTCTATCTCCGCGACAATCCGAAAGGCCGCATCGACGAATACGCACATCACTCCGGCGGCTGCCGCGCCTGGCTCGTGGTGACACGCAATACCGAGACGCATGAAGTCTTCAGCGCCATCACCGCGCGCGACTATGCGCGAAGGAGGCGATGATGGCTGGCTTTCGTCTCGCCAAGGGCGGGCTTGTCGGCCGCGCGGTTCCGCTGAACTTCACGTTCGATGGGAAGTCTTACACTGGCTTGACAGGCGATACGCTCGCATCCGCATTGATCGCGAACGGCACGCATCTGATGGGCCGCTCCTTCAAGTATCATCGCCCGCGCGGCGCGATGACGGCAGGAGCCGCGGAACCGAACGCACTTGTCGAATTGCGCGAAGGCGGCCGCAAGGAAGCCAACACCCGCGCCACCATGATCGAACTCTACGAGGGACTGGTGGCGAAAAGCCAGAACCGCTGGCCGTCGCTCGATTTCGATGTGGGTGCCATGAACTCGCTCGCCTCATCGATCTTCGTCGCGGGCTTCTACTACAAGACCTTCATGTGGCCGAAGCGTTTCTGGGAAGCGATCTACGAGCCGCTGATCCGCCGCGCGGCGGGACTCGGCAGCGCATCGAAAGAAACCGATCCCGACCGCTACGAAAAGGCTTACGCGCATTGCGACCTCCTGGTGATCGGCTCTGGTCCGGCTGGATTGATGGCGGCATTAGCCGGAGCGCGATCCGGCGCACGCGTGATCATCGCCGATGAAGGTTCGCGGCTTGGCGGCTCATTACTTTCCGAGAACGAAGAGATCGCGGACAAATCTGGCCTCGAATGGGCTGAAAGCCTGATCCTTGAACTCGGCGCGCTGCCCAATGTCACGCTGATGCCGCGTACCACGGTCTTCGGCTGGTACGACGGCAATATCTTCGGCGCCGCCGAGCGCGTGAACGATCATGTCGCCGTTCCAAACCCTATGAACCCGTCAGCGCTACTGGCGTTTCTTCGCCAAGAAAGCCGTGCTCGCGGCCGGCGCGGAAGAACGCCCGCTCGTCTTTGGCGGCAACGACAAGCCGGGCGTGATGCTCGCCTCCGCGATGCGGACCTATGCCAACCGCTATGCCGCGGCGGCGGGCAAATCCATCATCGTCTTCACCAACAACGATTCAGGCTATCGCACCGCGCGCGACATGAAAGCGCACGGTGTTCAGGTCGAAGTCATCCTCGACAGCCGCGCCGCAAGCGAGGCTGATGCGGGAGGCATTCCCGTCTTGTTTGAAGCAAGCATCGCCACCGTGCATGGCGGAAAACGCGTGACCGGCATCAAGATCGATCAGGAAAAAGAAATCTTCCATTCCTCGTTGCCAGGCGACGCCATTGCCATGTCGGGCGGCTGGAACCCGATCGTCAATCTCATGTGCCATCGCGGCGCCAAACCTATCTGGAACGAGAAGGTCGCTGCCTTCGTGCCGCCCGCCGTGGGTGATGCGTTCGTCGCGGCAGGCTCAGCGAAGGGTTCGATGCTGCTCTCCGAATGCCTTGCCGAAGGCGCCAGCGCGGGCACGCTTAAGGGAAAGCCACCTGCCATTCCCAAATGCCGCGACGAAGCCTTTGCGCTCACGCCTCTCTGGTGGGTGAAGGACTCGGCCGGAAAGGCTTTCGTCGACTACCAGAACGACGTGACGCTCAAGGATCTGCCGCTCGCGGCACAGGAGGGTTACAGCGATATTGAACTCGCCAAGCGCTACACCACCACCGGCATGGCGACGGATCAGGGAAAGCTTGGAAACGTGAATGCCATCGCCATTCTTGGCGAGGCGACGGGCCAGAGCATCGAAAAAGTTGGAACGACGACATTCCGCCCCTATTACACGCCCGTCTCGTTCGGCGCACTGGCCGGACCTTCGGTTGGCCATCACTTCCAACCCGTGCGCAAGACGCCGTTGCATGACTGGGCAGCGGAGTTGGGAGCTGTCTTCGTCGAAACCGGCCTGTGGATGCGCTCGTCATGGTTTCCGCGCGACGGCGAGGATTGGCTCGCGTCCGCCTCGCGCGAAGTGCTCGGCACGCGAAACGGCGCCGGCCTCTGCGATGTTTCGACGCTGGGCAAGATCGACATTCAAGGAAAAGACGCGGGCGCATTCCTTGACAAGCTCTATTGCAACACATTTTCGGCTCTCGCCATTGGCAAGGCCCGCTACGGCTTGATGCTGCGCGAGGACGGCATCGTTTTCGATGACGGCACGACATCAAGATTGGCCGACGATCGCTTCGTCATGACCACGACGACGGCCAATGCCGCGCGTGTCATGTCGCATATCGAGTTCTGCCATCAGGCGCTGTGGCCGGAGCTTGATGTTCAATACGTCTCTGTCACCGAACAATGGGCACAGATGGCAATCGCCGGCCCGTGCGCGCGCGCGACGCTTAACAAGATTGTCGATGGCCCGAACCTCGATGACGTGAACACGCCATATCTCGCGGCGCGCGAAATCACCATCATGGATGGATTGCAGGCCCGCCTCTTCCGCATCTCCTTCTCTGGCGAACATGCCTATGAACTGGCGGTGCCCGCGGACTATGGAAGCATGGTGGCGCGGACGATCCTGCGGGCAGGCGCCGAATTCGCCATCGTGCCCTACGGCGTCGAGGCGCTCTCAATCATGCGCATCGAGAAAGGCCATGTCGCGGGCGGCGAATTGAACGGCACCACGACCGCCGGCGATCTCGGTCTCGGCAAGATGATGTCCGCGAAGAAGGACTACATTGGCCGCATGATGGCCGCACGCGAAGGCCTCACCGATCCCGCACGGCAATGCGTGGTTGGCATCCGGCCCGTGGACAGGCGCGACAAACTCCGCTCCGGCTCTCATCTCTTGAAGTTGAGCGACAGGCCATCGATGGCGGCGGATCAGGGCTATATCTCGTCGGTCGCGTGGTCGCCAATGCTCGATATGTGGCTGGGGCTTGCGCTGCTTTCGAATGGCCGCAATCGCATCGGCGAGACCGTGCAGGTCTTCGATGGCCTGCGCGGCATCCACATGAATGCCGTGATCACCGAACCCATGCATTTCGACCCCGAAAACAAGAGGCTCCATGCCTGAGTTCCAGCGAGTCTCCGCGCTTGCCGGCTTGGCCAAGCCAGGCCGCTTCGGCGCGGACAACGGCGCGCCGGGCGTTACCCTGTCCGTGCGCCATCCGCTGTCGATCGTCACGGTGATCGCGAGAAAGGGCAAGTCGAAGCTGCTGAGCGAAGCGCTTGCAAAACAGCGCGGCATCGGCGTGCGCTGGGCGGGACCGGATCAATACTTCGCCATCTCCGAAGGCGCTCTCTATGGGGATCTCAAAAAGAAGCTGGGCGGCCTCGCCTCGCTGAGCGACCAAAGCCATGGCCGCATCGTCATCCGCATCGAAGGACCGAAAGCCCGCGCGGTGCTTGCCAAGGGAACGCCCATCGATCTTCATGCGGGTGAGTTCCCGGTTGGCAAGTCGGCGCTGACCCAGATGGCCCATGTCGGCGTGCATGTGACGCGCGTGGGCGAAGACGCTTTCGAGTTGTCGCTGTTCCGCGGCTTTGCCGAAAGCTTCTGGGAATGGCTGACGCTGATGTCGGAAGAATTCGGCTATCGGGTCACGTAATCAGGCAAGTGTCTCCGCCAGCTTCGCGATGCGCCGGCAGGCTTCGGCGATCTGATCCTCGCCAACCGTCAGCGCCACGCGCACATGCCCGGCGCCGCCTGCTCCGAAACTTTCCCCGGGCATCGTGACCACCGCTTCCTCGGCCAGGAGACGCCGCGCGAACTCGTCACCCGAAAGGCCGGTCTTGCGCACATCCATCATCACGAACATGCCGCCTTCCGGCATCCGCGCGCTGACCATCCTCGCTTTCCGCAATCCTTCGACAAGCGCGCGTGCGCGGCGCTCATAGGTGGCCTTCTGCTCCGCCACTTCCGGAAACTCGGTTTGAAGCGCAAACGCCGCCGCATCTTCGAGGAACGGCTGAGAGCCGAACAGCATGGTTTCGGTGATCGGCAGCGCCCGCGCGCAGAACTCCTCCGACGCCGCGATCCAGCCACAGCGGAAGCCCGGCATGGCATGAGATTTCGACAAAGACGACACGACAACGGTCCGCTTCTCCAGTTCCGGCACATCGAAGGGCGATGCGAACTTGTGATTGCCATAGGTGAGCGTCGCATAAACCTCGTCCGAAACGATCCACAGATCGTGTGCCGCGCAGACCTTCCCGATTGCGGCGATCTCCGTTGCATTGAGCACCGCGCCCGTCGGGTTTCCTGGCGAGTTGAGCAAGAGAGCGCGCGCACGCGGCGTGATCGCGTTTTCCAGATCTTGCGCCTTGATATGGAAGCCATGATCGGGATCGGCCTTGACCGGAACCGCGATGCCGCCTGCCGCCGCGATCACGCCTTCATAGGTCGCATAGTAAGGATCGGACATCAGCACTTCATCGCCATGATCGATCACCGTCATCATCGCGGCAAAGAGCGCCGTCTGCGTGCCCGGCAAAAACAGGAACTGGTTCGGCGCGATCGCACGGCCCGTTTGCCGCGTGTAGTTGCGCGACAATGCGCTGAGAAATTCAGGCTCGCCCCGTCCGCTGGTATATCGCGTGCGCCCGGCGCGCATTTGCCGTTCGACAACGTCCATAACAGCCACGGGCGGCAGCGCATCCGGCTCGCCAATCGACAGGAAGATCAGATTCTCGCCAGCCGCGGCGCGGCGGCGATGCCCGATGCAAACCGACCTGCGCGGGAATTTGCTCGCTGAATTTGTCCTGCCAGACCACGTTGATCTGGTTGCCCAGGCTGATGACGACGCTGCCCTGCTCGGCGGAGGTGCTTTCGATAAACCGGATGGAGTTGGGTAGCCAGCCGTTGCCCAGCCAGGTGCTGTACCAAAAAAACGAGGTGCCGTGCAGCGTGCCCGCGCTGTCCATCACAATGGGGTTGTAGCCTGCGCGGCCTACGTTGCGAATTTCGGGGTAGACCAGATAGCGCTGCGACCAAGTGACGCCGCCATCGTCCGAATAGATGTAGTTGCGCTCCACGGTGGGCGCGCCATCCCAGATCATGTGCAAGCGCTCTTTGCCTACCGGGTCTACGGTGACGGCGATGGACACAAAAATGGGGCCGTAGTTCTCGTTTAGATATAACCCGCTATCAGCCCGATCGATGATTTGCGGTTCCGTCCAGGTCTCGCCGCCATCATCCGAGCGCGCATACAGCACAAACACGCCGGGGAACGGCAGCACCGACCACACCAGATGCACGCGGCCTTTGCTATCGACGGCCATGCGTGGGTAAGCCGGTTGTTCGTTGCCCACACGCACCTTGCCCTGCACCAGGCGGCGCAGGTCCCAGGTGATGCCACTGTCATCGGAGCGCAGATACGAGATGTTGCCGCTTTCCAGATCGGCAAGGCGGATGATTGCGAGGTCAAGCGTGGCAAACAATGGCAGTTCGCCAAGGTCACGCGGCTCAATGGCGGCGGCATTGTTGGAGTTCCCCCGCAACGAAATCACCACATCCCCCGCCTTTAAGGCACTCGCCTTGCCCGATGGCGGTGGATCGGCGCTGGAGCGGCTGGTCGCGGGGGCGGCGGGCGGCGAGTTGGCGGTTCTGGGGCTTGGACTTGGCGGAGACGGCGAATGACCCGAAGCGAGGCTCTGCGGATCGGTCTCCGGGTCATCTTTGCGCTGTCGCTTCTGTTGAATGCCGTGGCGCTGGGGTTTCTGCTGCGCCTCGGCGAGATGCGTGAGATCGGCCAGCTGGCGTGGCGCGCTGCCGCGCGAAGTGCGGCTGGAACTGCGGGAGGCGCTTCGCGACGAGCCCAGGGCCTTGATGGAAGCCGTCGCGCGGCTTGGAACCGCACGGCAGGCGATGATCGCCGCAGGCACCGCCGAGGACTTTGACCGGGCCGAGGTGGAGGCGGCAGCGGAGGAGTACAGGGGACAGCAGACGGCACGGCAGCGCAAAGCGATCATGGGCTACAAGGATATTGAAATAGGCGCCGTCTGCGACAAGCGGCAATGGTACTGCATGCAGCGCAATGGACGAGGTCGCGAGTGGAATGCGTCAGAGGCCACAAGGCGCCAGAACAGAGAGCGGAGAACAGCGAGGCAATGCGGAACCAGGGCCCATGTCTTGCTGGCCAGCGTGCTGCACGATGAGGGTTTCTACCACAGCCCAGTAGGCAGTCTTCGGAGGGAAGGATGGGCAGGAGGGGTGCATTGATGGGCAGGAGGGATGCAGTGCAGCATAATCGCTTTCATCACAAGTTTAAGCCGTGTGCCCTGATGATAGGCTTCAACCGAACCGTGTGTTGTTCCAATGAAGAGTTGCAATGTTGCAGAGGTATCGGAATATTCCTGACAGGGTTTACCCGGCCTTGCCAGCAGACAACACATCGAGTGGCCAGCAAAGCATATCCGATGAAGCAGGCAAAGCCCTTGCCTCAACTGAGACCGTTGAATAAGTGTACAGCAGCATGTAGCTATGGATCTATGTGCCATTCAAATCAGAGTAC
>JAAURV010000122.1 GCA_012032065.1 Hyphomicrobiales bacterium | reverse complement strand
GACTCGATCCGCCAATCGGTCGAAGCGGCGAAGTTCGCGGGGAAAGAAGTGCTGGTCGACTGCGAGCACTTCTTCGATGGCTACAAGGCCAATCCGGACTATGCGCTGGCCTGCGCCAGCGCCGCTTTTGAAGCGGGTGCGCGCTGGGTCGTGCTGTGCGACACCAATGGGGGAACGCTGCCGGGTGAAGTGGCGGAGATCGTCCGTAGCGTGACGAAATCCGTTCCCGGAAAAAACCTCGGCATCCACGCCCACAACGACACCGAACACGCGGTAGCCAACTCACTCGCCGCCGTTGATGCCGGCGCCCGCCAGATCCAGGGCACGCTCAACGGCATCGGAGAGCGTTGCGGCAACGCCAATCTCGTATCGGTCATCGGCACCCTGGCGTTGAAAAAGACATACGCGGACCGCTTCGAAACCGGCATCGGCCCCGAGAAACTGAAAGACCTCACCCACGTCTCCCGCGCTTTCGACGAGCTTCTGAACCGCGCGCCCAATGCGCAAGCGCCGTATGTCGGCAAGAGCGCCTTCGCCACCAAGGCCGGCATTCATGCGTCCGCCATCGTCAAGGAGCCCGAAACCTACGAACATGTGCCGCCCGAAACCGTGGGCAACCGCCGCCGCGTGCTGGTCTCCGATCAGGCCGGAAAATCCAACCTCATCGCCGAACTCGCGCGCATCGGTCTCGCCGTCGACAAGAACGACTCCCGCATCGATGCGCTGCTCCGCGACGTCAAAGAGCGCGAGGCGTCAGGCTACGCCTATGACGGCGCAGATGCGTCCTTCGAACTGCTCGCCCGCCGCGCGCTCGGCACCGTGCCGCGCTATTTCGATGTGCTCTCTTTCCGCGTCATCGTCGAAGAGCGCGACAAGCAGATGGTGTCTGAAGCCGTGGTCAAGGTGAAGGTGGACGATGAGATCTATCTGAACGCCGGCGAGGGCAACGGCCCCGTCAATGCGCTTGACGTGGCACTCCGCAAGGACCTCGGCAAATTCCAGCGCTACATCGACGACATGGAGCTGGTCGATTTCAAGGTCCGCATCCTCAATGGCGGGACCAGCGCCACCACCCGCGTCCTGATCGAAAGCCGCGATGGCAAGGGAGACCGCTGGTTCACCGTCGGCGTCTCGCCCAACATCGTCGAAGCCTCGTTCCAGGCGCTGTCAGACTCGATCATCTACAAGCTCGTTCGCGAAGGCGTGCCCGCAACCTGATCCGGCATGCGAACCGAACATGCGCGCCATGAACAGCCGCCGTTTGTGCGCCGGGACCGTCGGGTCTAATCGCCCGCCATGTCCGTTATCGAGCATCCCCGTTTGGCTCCTGGTATGAGTGAGGCCGAGAAAGGCGTTGTCTTCGCCATCCTCGCACATCTGGCCTGGGGCGCGATGGCGCTGTACTTTGGCTTTCTTCGCCACATCTCGCCCATTGAAATCGCCGTGCATCGCGGCCTCTGGTCGCTCCCGCTTGCAGTTGCCATCGTCTGGTGGCTCGGCCAATTCCCGGAAGTTCGGAAAGCCGCCGTCAATCCGAAGATCGTGGGCGTAATGGCGCTGTGCGGCGGGCTCATCGTCTTCAACTGGGGCTTCTATGTGTGGTCCATCATGGTGGGCCGCACACTGGAGTCGAGCCTCGGCTACTACATCAATCCGCTGCTCAACGTCGTCGCGGGCTATCTGTTCCTCGGCGAGCGCTTCAAGCCCGCGCAACTCGCCGCCATCGGCCTCGCCGTGATAGCCGTCCTTGTACAGACGATTGCCTCCGGTTCCGTGCCATGGCTCGGACTCATGCTCGCCTCGACATTCTGCCTCTATGGCTTCCTCAGAAAAACCGTGCCTGTCGGCGCAACCGAAGGCTTCCTGATCGAAATCGCCATCATTTCCTTGCCGCTGCTCGGCGCGCAGGTCTGGCTGATGAGTCAGGGAGCCGCTCATTTCGGCGGCAACATCTCCGACACGATGCTCTTGATCGGTTGCGGCGTGCTGACAACAGCAGCACTTGTATGCTTCGCTGCCTCGATCAAGCGCATCCGCTATTCGACCGCGGGCCTCCTGCAATATATCTCGCCGTCACTCGTCTTTCTCACCGCCGTCTTCGTCTTCGGTGAACCGATGGACAAATGGAAGCTCACGTCCTTCATCATCATCTGGGTGGCGCTCGCCATCTTCTCTTGGTCGGCGCTCCGCGATGAACGCGCCCGCCGCGCCGAGGCGGAGGCCGGACTCTAAAGCTTGTCGATCAGCGCCGCCTGCGATGGCGGCTTGCCCGGATGTTTGAGCCGGTATTCGAACGCAGGGATGACTTCGGCGGCGTTCTCCACCACATCGAGTTCGAACTCGAAGCCTTGCCGGATGAACTGCTCCTCCCGCATGTGATCGATCAAATCGAGCAGCGGATCCCAATAGCCATCGATGTTGCACACGATCACCGGTTTCGCATGCTGGCCAAGCTGCGCCCAGGTCGAGATTTCGGTCAGTTCCTCCAGCGTCCCAAGCCCTCCCGGCAGCGCCACGAAGCCGGAAGCCCGGGCGAACATCGTCATCTTGCGTTCGTGCATCGTTGTGGTGACGATCAGCTCGTTCACATTATCGAGCATGTGCTCGCGGTTGACCAGGAATTCGGGGATGATCCCGGTCACATGCCCGCCATTGTCCAGAACCGAGCGCGCCACTTCGCCCATCAGCCCCAAGCCGCCGCCGCCATAGACCAGCCCGATCCCCTCGGTGGCCATGGCCTTGCCGAGTTCCTTGGCCGCCGCCATATGGAGGGGGTTGCGGCCCGTGCCGGACCCGCAATAGACGCAGAGTTTTGATGCTTGCATGATGTGAGACGGCCTTTCCTGGCGGCAATTCCAGCGAATCTTTGCAGAAACCGCTACAGGGCCTTATTAGAGCGCTAATGCAGCACTCGCGAGCGGAAACGCCTCAATCCCAATCCGCTCATGACATGGAACCGATATGACTCAGGAAAACCGGAAGAAAGGCCCGCTGGTGATTTTCGCCGGGCTTGCAGTGGCAAGCTTGGCGGGCCTTGGAATTGTTTCGCTGAACCGGCAGGAGCCGCCGCAGCAGACCGCCGCGGTCGAGCAGAAGCCAGCCGAGGCGCCTAAACCGGTGGAGCCGCCGAAGCCTGCGGAACAGCCCGCGGCATCGGGAGAACAGCAAACCGCTGCTGTTCAACCCGAGGAGTCAGCGCCGGCGGAAACGCCAGCCGCGGAGAAGCCTGCTCAATCTGCCCCTGCGGAAACACCCGCCGCGCAGCCTGAAACGGCTCCGGTCCCAGCCGCCGAACAACCGGCGGCACAGCAGCCCGCCGCCACACCCCAGCCGGTGAAGCCCAGCTTCGATACGGTGCGGGTTGAAAAGTCTGGCGAAGCAGTGGTCGCCGGCAAGGCCGCTCCCGGCGCGGACGTGACTCTCAAGCTCGATGGCGAGGTGATCGGCAAAACCAAGGCCAATGACGATGGCGATTTCGTCTTGGTCCCCGACAGGTCTCTGCCACCCGGCACGGGTTCGCTCTCGGTCGAGTCGCAAACCGAACCCGGCGGCCCGATGATCAGCTCCGAAGAAACCGTGGCTGTTGCCATCCCTGAGAAGCCGCAGGACGAGACGATGGTCGCTGTCGTCAAGCCCGATGCGCCCACCGAAGTCATCCAGAACAAGCCGGCCCCCGAGGCGCCGGCCCAGCAGCCCGAATCCGTGGTGCCCAAGCTCGACCAGTCCGCCGCAGCTCCGGAGCAACCCATTTCCACGAGCGAGCCTCCCAAAACCGAGCCTGAAAGAACGGAGCCTGAAAAAACCGAGGCACAGCCCGAACAGCCCTCCACTCCAGAGCCCGCGCCAGCCAAACCGGGCACGGCCGTCAGCCTCGATGCCGTCGACTACGACGACAGAGGCAATATCGTCTTCTCGGGCCGCGGCAAGCCGGGTGCGTTCGTTCGCATCTATGTCGACAACCAGCCCGCGGGCGAGGCCGCCGTTGGCCCGGATAACCGCTGGGTGTTCTCCGGCGGCTCGCAGATATCGCCGGGCCAGCACACCTTCCGCGTCGATGAGATCGATGCCAGCGGCAAGGTGACGAGCCGCGTCGAACTGCCCTTCGTCCGCGAAGCGCCCGCCAAGGTGGTGGAACAGCTGAAGCCGGAAATCCAACCGGCACCACCCGCCGAAGAGCCGGTGGCTTCCTCACAAACAGCGGAGTCAGCACCGCCTCAGCAGCCTGAACAGCCGAAGCCTGCCGCCCCGGAACAACCAACGGCGACGGTTTCCGAGCTCCCGGCCGCGGCCCAACCCGAAACTCAGGAACAGCAGGTTGCAGCATCGCAGCCCGAGCCGAAGGCCGAACCCATCCCCGAGCCGAGGTCTGGCCGGGTCATCATTCAGCCCGGCAACAATCTGTGGAAGCTGTCGCGCGTGATTTACGGCAAGGGCACAAAGTACACCGTGATCTACGAGGCGAACCGCGATTTGATCCGCAATGCCGATCTGATTTATCCGGGCCAGATTTTCCGCACGCCCAACATGGTGCCCCCCGAGAAAATCAGTCCCAAGCGCAAGACGCCGCTGGCGCCCGGCGAGACCGCGCCCTAGCCGGATCAGATGGCCCGCAAACTCAAGCCGGCGGAGAGCCCCGTCGCGCCACGCGATGGCGACCAGTGGCAGACCTTCAAGTCGCTGGTGCCCTACCTTTGGCCGGAAGGGCGCACCGACCTTAAGCTCCGCATCGCCCTGGCCATGCTGGCGCTGGTGCTCTCGAAGGTGATCACCGTCTGGGCGCCCTATCGCCTTCAAACACGCAACCGACGCCTTGACCGCCGCGGGCGGAACCGCCGCGGTCGCCTTCAGCGTTCCCTTCTTCTTCATTCTCACTTACGGTTTGGGCCGCATCATGATGGTGGTGCTGGCGCAGATCCGCGACGCCGTCTTCGCCAAGGTCGGTCAGCGCGCCGTGCGCGAACTCTCCACCAAGACCTTCCGGCATCTGCATGCGCTCTCCCTCAAGTTCCATCTCGAGCGCCGCACCGGCGGGCTGTCCCGCATCGTCTCGCGCGGCATCAACGGCATCGACACGGTATTGCGCTTCACGCTCTTCAACTCCGCGCCGACCATGCTCGAAATCGGGCTCGTCGCGGGCGTGCTCACCTGGTCCTTCGGCTGGCCGTATGGGCTGCTCATCCTGGTGACGGTCGTGTTCTACATCGCCTTCACTTACGCCGCCACGGAATGGCGGATCGCCATCCGCCGCGCCATGAACGATGCCGATACCGACGCCGGCACCAAGGCGATCGACAGCCTGCTCAACTTCGAAACCGTCAAATATTTCGGCAACGAGGAGCACGAAGCCACGCGTTACGACGGCGCCATGAAGCTCTATGAAAAAGCCGCGGTAAAAACCTGGGTGTCGCTTGCAGTTCTCAACGCGGGGCAGGCAATCATCTTTTCGATTGGCCTCACCGTCGCGATGGCGATGTCGGCATACGCGGTATACCAGGGCCAAGCGACAGTGGGCGATTTCGTGATGATCAACGCGCTGATGATCCAGCTCTACATGCCGCTCAATTTTATCGGCTCCTCCTATCGCGAGATCAAGCAGGGGCTCATCGATGTCGAGGCCATGTTCTCGCTGCTCGATGTCAATGCCGAGATCGAGGATAAGCCGGGAGCGTTCGCCTTGAAGGCGGGGCCAGGCGAAATCCGTTTCGACGATGTCTCATTCTCTTATGACGAGGCGCGGCCGATCCTGCGAAATCTCTCGCTCGCGATACCGCCGGGAAAGACACTGGCCATCGTCGGCCCCTCCGGCGCCGGCAAGTCGACGATCTCGAGGCTGCTCTATCGTTTCTACGATGTCAGCAGCGGCCGCATCCTGATCGATGGGCAGAACATCGCGGACGTAACGCAGAAGTCGCTCCGCGCCGCCATCGGCATGGTGCCGCAGGACACCGTGCTGTTCAACGACACAATCCGTTACAACATCCGCTATGGCCGCCCCGATGCAAACGACCGAGAAGTCGAGGACGCGGCCAAGCTCGCGCAGATCCACGGCTTCGTGCAGTCGTTGCCGTCAGGCTACGAATCCATGGTCGGCGAGCGCGGCTTGAAGCTCTCGGGCGGCGAGAAGCAGCGCGTCTCGATTGCCCGCACAATCCTCAAGGGCCCGCCGATACTGGTTCTCGACGAGGCGACCTCGGCGCTCGACAGTTTCACCGAGCAGGAAATCCAGGAAGCGCTGCGCAAGATTTCGAGGGACCGGACGACACTGGTTATCGCGCACCGCCTCTCCACGGTTGTCGAGGCCGACGAGATCGTGGTGCTGGAGAAGGGCCGCATCGCCGAGCGCGGCACGCACGCGAATCTGCTCAAGCACAAAGGCATCTACGCCGCCATGTGGAATCGCCAACGCGAAGCCGAAGCCGCGCGGACGAGGCTCAAGGAAGCCGAGGATGCCGAGCGCGATCTGGAAGCGAGGTCCGCGAAGGCTTTCGAAGCTGCGAAGTAGTTTCACCGGGCATCGCCGATAGGATAAGAGGACCCATGACCATCATCGATAGCATCCGCGGCGGCCTTGCTCCGGTTCACCGCGAGGGCTGGCGTTTCGTCGCCATCTTCGCCGCCATTACCCTGTTGCTCTATTGGTTCGGCCTCGGCTTCCTCGCCGCTATCGGCCTGATCGCGACGGCCTGGTGCGCATATTTCTTCCGCGACCCGGAACGGGTGACTCCGCTTGGAGAAATGCTGGTGGTGTCTCCCGCCGATGGGAGGATCAGCGCCATCGAAACGGTCGTGTCTCCGCCGGAACTCGATCTGCCGCGCGAGAACCACACGCGCATTTCCGTGTTCATGAATGTGTTCGATGTGCATGTGAACCGCAGCCCCATCGATGCGCGCATCGCCAAACTCGCTTATGTGCCTGGCGTCTTCCTCAACGCCGAACTCGACAAGGCCAGCGAGGACAACGAGCGTCAGGCGCTGACGCTCGAGCGCGATGGCGGCGGCAGGATCGGCGTCGTTCAGATCGCTGGCCTCGTCGCGCGCAGAATTGTCGCGTTTGTCCGCGAAGGAGACAGGCTTCAAGCGGGCCAGCGCTTCGGATTGATCCGCTTCGGCAGCCGCGTCGATGTCTATGTTCCAGCAGGCACCGCCGTGCTGGTCAGCACCGGACAGCGCGCCATCGCTGGAGAGACCGTGCTGGCCGATCTGGCGGGCGGCGGCTCGCCGCGTGCCGCGCGCAAGAGCTAGCGGGTGATGGACGAACACGCGCCACAACTAAACAAGGACGCCGATGCCGGGTCATTCAGACATGTCCCCGCGCGCTATCTGTGGCCCAATTTGCTGACGCTCTTGGCGCTGTGCAGCGGCATCACCGCGATCAGGCTCGGCATCGAACAGCGTTACGAATTGGCGGTCGGCGCCGTCATGTTCGCCATCGTCCTCGACGCGCTCGATGGCCGGCTCGCCCGGCTGATCAAAGGCACGTCGCGTTTTGGCGCCGAACTCGACTCGCTCGCCGATTTCGTGAACTTCGGCGTCGCTCCCGCGATACTGATCTATTTGTGGGCGCTCAACAGCATGCGGCCCTTGGGCTGGATCGTGGCGCTCATGCACGCCATTTGCTGTGCTCTTCGCCTCGCGCGCTTCAACGTGGCGCTGGACGACGGCGCCCAGCCGCATGGAAGTCCGCCTTCTTTACCGGCGTTCCAGCGCCGGCAGGCGCCGCACTCGCCATGGCGCCCATGTATCTGGGCTTCCTGGGCCTGATCGGCGACGGTCACCGCCTCGTGCATGTGATCGGGCCCTACGTTGCGCTGGTGGCGATCTTGATGGTGAGCCGCATCCCGACCTATTCGGGAAAGACCATGGGCGCCAGCATCCGCCGCGATCTGATGCTGCCGATTCTGGGCGTCTGTGCACTGGTGTTCGTGCTGTTGTTCTCCTACCCTTGGCACGTCTTGATTATCTGCGCTGTGCTCTATTTCGCGCTCATCCCTTTCGCCATTCGTTCCTATCGCCGCCGCCTGCGCGAGGATGCCGCCGCGGAATCGTCCCGGGACTTGACGTAACCCGCGACAAGGGCAAGCTCCGGTGCTAGGCTGACAGGCCTAATCGCCTGCCCGCGCAGGCTGTTTCAGGGAGGTAAAAAATCATGACGTTCCGGTTCAAGAATTTTCTCGCCGCCTCGACGATCCTGATGATGAGCGCCACCGGCGCTTTCGCCGAAATGGTGCTCAACCGCGGCAACTCTGCCGACCCCGAGTCGCTCGATCCGCACAAGACCTCGACCGTCTACGAGGCGAATATTCTCCGCGATCTCTTCCTTGGCCTCACAACCGAAAGCGCCAAGTCGGAGACCACTCCAGGTGCTGCGGAGAGCTGGACCATTTCGCCGGAAGGAAAGGTCTACACTTTCAAGCTGCGCGCCGATGGCAAGTGGTCCGATGGACGCCCGTG
>JAAURV010000121.1 GCA_012032065.1 Hyphomicrobiales bacterium | reverse complement strand
ATCCGCCTCATCTTCGGAACTGACTTCGGCGAGGAGCGTTGCATAGCCGGCAAGCCCGGCATCTGTTTCGGCCACCAGGATGCTGCCCTTGTGCTTTCGGACTTCGGCGATGAGATGATCGACATACCAAGAACCCATCTGATCGGCGGGCTTCATTCTGTCGTAATACGGAATCTCATGCGACTGCAATTCGCGCGCAAGCGCGATCACCTCATCGCGGTCCTCCTCGCGATACTCGCGGATCGTGATGGCGCGATCTAGGCCGCCTCGTCGTGCCATGCGGCTTCGGACGGGCTTGACGATCCTTCGGTGAGTCGTCCGTTGAATTTGTAAAGCGTCGAGCAATAGGGGCAGATGATCTCGTTTGCGGCGCCCATGTCGAGGAAGACGTGCGGGTGATCGAAGGGCGGCTTGGCGCCGATGCACATCAGTTCGTGCGCGCCGATCTCGATAACCGGAACGCCCATGTCGTTGTGGAAACGTGGAGTTGCACCAGAGGCCATATCTTCCCCGAAACTGCTTGAGACGCGAGGCGATTAGCATATTCTCGGAGCGATGCAAAAGTTCGATTCCGCTGGCGTCGAGGTCGCTTACAGTGTGACGGGCGAGGGGCCGCCCATCCTGCTCGTCCACGGCTTTGCCTCGAACCACGCGGTGAACTGGGTGTTCACCGGGTGGACGGCAGCGCTTGCGGCGGCGGGGTTCACGGTCATTGCGCTCGACAACAGGGGGCATGGCGAAAGCCAGAAGCTCTATACGCCCGAGGCTTACACGATCGCAGCGATGGCCGGCGATTCCCTGAACCTGCTGGATCATTTGGGAATCCCGCAAGCTGCTGTAATGGGCTACTCGATGGGCGGCCGCATCACCGCATGGCTGGCGCTCAATGCTCCCGAGCGTGTGGAGAAGGCGATACTCGGCGGCCTCGCGGAGAACCTGATCGTGGGCGTCAAGGGCGCGGAGGACATTGCACAGGGTCTCGAAGCGCCTTCGCTCGAAGACGTAACCCATCCGGTCGCGCGCACCTTCCGTCAATTCGCCCAGTCCACGAGAAGCGACCTCAAAGCCCTCGCCGCCTGCATGCGCGCTCCGCGCCAGACGATGACGGAAGCGGAACTCGGGCGGATATCGGTTCCGGTGCTGGTGGTAAGTGGCGAGAAGGACGAGGTTTCGGGGCCAATCGAGCGTGTTGTGGCAGCCATTCCGAGGGGCAAGGGTGTCGTCCTCCCGGGCCGCAACCATATGAATGCCGTTGGAGACAAGGGCTATAAGGAGGCTGTGCTGGCGTTTCTGCGTTAACATCACATTGCGGCGAGAGGCTTGCCAGCCACTCGCCTCGGCCCCATTTCAAGATTAGACTGCGTGAAGAGGAGTTTTCCATGCGTCCAGCAACCAAGACCCAGACTCTGCAGAAGCTCGATCCCGTGTGGGATCGCATCCGGTCGGAAGCCGAGGAAATCACCCGGCTCGAGCCGGCGCTGGGCGGGTTTATCTTCTCGTCGGTGCTCAATCACGACAGTTTCGAAAAAGCGCTCTCGCACCGGCTGGCGCAACGGCTGGGAACCGCGGATATCGGCGGAGACCTGGTGCTGCAGGCTTTCGAAGATGCACTCGAGGCCGAGCCCGAAATCGGCTTCGCGGCGCGGGCCGACATCATCGCCACCTTCGAGCGCGATCCCGCCTGCCACCGCTATGTCGATCCGCTGCTCTATTTCAAGGGCTACCAGTCGATCCAAGCCCACCGCATGGCGCATCGCCTGTGGCATCTCGGACGCAACGACTTCGCCTATTATCTGCAGAGCCGGACCTCGATCGTTTCCAGCATGGATGTTCATCCGGCGGCGCGGATCGGCAAGGGCATCATGGTGGACCATGGCCATGACATCGTGATCGGCGAGACGGCGGTGATCGAAGACAACGTCTCGATCATGCAGGGCGTTACTCTTGGCGGCACGGGCAAGGAAGCAGGCGACCGTCACCCCAAGATTCGTCAAGGCGTGCTGATCGGAGCGGGTGCGAAAATCCTTGGCAATATCGAGATCGGGACTTGCTCGCGCGTGGCCGCCTGCTCGGTGGTGCTGCATGATGTGCCGCCCAACCGGACGGTTGCCGGCGTTCCCGCCAAGATCGTGGGTTATGCCGGTTGTGCCGAGCCGGCGCTGACCATGGATCATCAGGTCGAGCCGGTTGCGGATGAGGCGGATAGCGGCTAAGGGGCCTCGTCTGCCAGCAAGGGAGCGGCCGCCTTGAAGCCCGATGAAATCGCTAAACTGACGAAGTTTCTGCGCGGCAAATTCGCCGTGACCGACCTGACCGTGCGCAAGCGGCCGCAGAAAGACGACTCGGCCGAAGTCTATATCGGCGAGGAATTCGTGGGCGTCATCTTCCGCGACGACGAGGACGGCGAACTCTCCTACAACTTCTCCATGGCGATCCTCGAGATCGACCTCGATTAGGCGCTCTTCTTGCATCGCAGCACGTCCGGGGAGGGCCTGTGTCCCATTGGCACAGAGCCTGGATGGTGTTGCGTGGAAGTGGTACACATTGCTTATCTGTTCGCGTCCGCCACAGGCATCTGTGCGGCGGGGTCGATTGGAAGCCTATGGACGGTCGCGACTGGCGATAGCCCGGGCCTCGGTATCCTGTTCGATCCTCGGCCCATGGCCGTGCTCGGCGTGATGGCGCTCGTGCTCTATGCGCCGCTCTACTTCATCAAAGCCGGCGCCTGGAATCTGGTGGCGCGGCCCATTCGCGCCTCGATACTCATCGCCGCCGGATTGGGCTGGAGCTTTCTCGAAGGCGTGTTTATCCTGACGCAATTCTTCGGCGCCACCTGACAGGATTTCCATGGCTCTCTTCGCACTCGACGGCATTTCTCCGGAGCTGCCGGCGGAGGGGCAATTTTGGATCGCAGAGGATGCCTCGGTCATCGGCCGGGTGAAGCTCGATCCCCTGGCGAGCATCTGGTTTCAAGCAGTGCTGCGCGGCGACAATGAACTCATTCATGTGGGCGAAGGCAGCAACATTCAGGATGGCTGCGTGCTGCACACGGACATGGGTTTTCCGCTGGCCATCGGCAGGAACTGCACCATCGGGCACAAAGCGATCCTGCACGGCTGCACCATCGGCGACGGTTCGCTGATCGGCATGGGAGCGACGGTGCTCAACGGCGCAGTCATCGGCAAAGGCTGTCTCGTCGGAGCGCATGCACTCGTGGCCGAAGGCAAGGTCATTCCCGATGGCTCGCTGGTGATCGGCGCGCCGGGCAGGGTTGCGCGCACGCTGGCCGCGGATCAGATCAGTGAGCTCTTGAGGGCGTCCGAGCATTACGTTGCGAATTGGCGGCGCTTCGCAAAGGGACTCTGGAAGATTTAGGTTTTGCGGCCGCCGGGCACCGGTCCCTTGGCGAGAATGCGGTCGGTGTTGTCGAGAAGAACTTCTGTGGCGCGGCGGGCGGCTTCGGGTTTTCCACGCGCGACAGCTTTCAGAATGTTCTCGTGCAAGGCGATGGCCTGGCTGGGCCTCGGGTGGTTCACGGACGTGTATTCGAAAATGTTGGCCAACGCCGCTTCGATCATGCCGCCGAAGGGCTGGAGCAGCTCGTTGTTGGCGGCGGCGATCAGCGAGAGATGGAACTGGATATCGGGCTCTACTTCTAGTCCCGGACTCTTTGCGCCGCGCATGCCTTCCAGAGCCGATGCGATGCGATTAAGTTGAGCAGGCGTTCGCCGCCGAGCTGCCAGCGCCGCGATGCCGGGCTCGAGAATGTGGCGGGCTTCCTGAACCGAGAGCAGCAGTGTCTTCTTGTCCATGGCGGCGCAGTGCCAGGCCAGAACGTCACGGTCGAGCAGATTCCAGCGGTCGCGCGGTTCGACGCGCGAGCCGATCTTGGGCCTGGTACCGATCAAGCCCTTGCCAACCAGCGTCTTGATCGCCTCGCGCACGGCGGTCCGCGACGCGCCGTAACGGCGGCCCCATTCGGCCTCGTTGGGAAGCAACGTTCCCGGCGGATAGGTGCCTTTCAGAATATCCTCGCCGATCCCTTGCGCAAGGGTCAGATGCAATTTGAGAGGACGGTTTTGCTGGCGCGGGGACTGCTGTTTCATGGTTCAATTATCATACAAATAATCGTTGCGCGCCAATCGTGAATATCATAATTCTTGCAGCGCCCCGGACTGGCGATCAAGAGCCGTTCCGAAGGCGGCGTTTCATAAAGGGAGGATTCTACGTGACTAATCGCAGACAATTCATGGCAGCGTCGGTTGCTGCCGCCGTCATCGCCGCGGCCGGCCCGGCGCTGGCCCAGGGCAAAGGCCTGATCGGCATTTCGATGCCAACCAAGTCGTCGACCCGCTGGATTTCGGACGGCGAATCCATGGTGAAGGAGTTCACCGCACTGGGCTACGAGAGCGATCTTCAGTATGGCGAGGACGATATTCCGAACCAGCTCGCCCAGATCGAGAACATGGTGACCAAGGGCGCCAAGGTCCTGATCATCGCCGCGATCGACGGTTCGACGCTGTCGGACATTCTCAAGAAGGCCCATGAGGCGGGCGCGAAAGTGTTCGCCTACGACCGGCTGATCACCAAGACCGGCGATGTCGACTACTACACCACCTTCGACAACTTCGGCGTGGGCGTGCTTCAGGGCACCTCGCTGGTGAAAGGGCTGAAGGAACGCTTCGCGGGCGTCAAGCCATGGAACGTCGAGCTGTTCGGCGGCTCGCCGGACGATACCAATGCCTTCTATTTCTACGACGGCGCAATGTCGGTGCTGCAGCCGATGATCGATGCTGGCGAAATCGCCATCGTTTCCGGCCAGATGGGCATGGACAAGGTTGGCACGTTGCGTTGGGACGGGGCCGTGGCCCAGGCCCGCATGGATAACTTGCTGTCGGCCAACTACACCGACAAGAAGGTGCATGGCGTTCTGGCGCCCTACGACGGCCTGTCGCGCGGTATCATCTCCTCGCTGAAAGGCGTGGGGTATGCTCCGGGAGCGGAAATGCCGATCGTCACCGGACAGGACGCCGAAGTGCCGTCGGTCAAGGCAATGATGGCGGGCGAGCAGTATTCCACCGTGTTCAAGGACACGCGCGAACTCGCCAAGGTGACGGCCAAGATGGTGGACACGGTGCTGCAGGGCAAGGAGCCCGAGATCAACGACACCAAGACCTACAACAATGAAGTGAAAATTGTGCCGTCCTACCTTCTGACGCCTCATGACGTGGGCAAGGACGACATCGAGAAGCTGCTCGTCGGCTCCGGCTACATCAAGGCCGAAGAACTCCAGTAACGGACGAACGGCGCGGGCGTTTGCACAGCTTGTTGCAACGCCCGCGTTTTTTTGTGTAGTCATAGCTTAAGAAGCAGGACGAACCTGCCGGCTGACCACGGGAGGCGGCAACTCAGCCCATGCTGGACACGACACGGCCCATTCTGGAGATGCGGGAAATCACCAAGACATTTCCCGGCGTTAAGGCGCTGTCGAACGTCAATCTGTCGGTCATGCCGGCGGAAATCCATGCGGTGGTGGGCGAGAACGGTGCCGGCAAATCCACGCTCATGAAGGTGCTGTCCGGCGTCTATCCCGCCGGAACCTATGATGGCGCCATCCATTTCGACGGGCAGGAGCGTCACTTCGGCACCATCGCCGACAGCGAGAACATCGGCATCATCATCATCCACCAGGAGCTTGCCCTGGTGCCGCTGCTGTCGATCGCGGAGAACATCTTCCTCGGCCATGAGCCCGCCAAGGGCGGAGTCATCGATTGGTTCGAGGCCTTCGCGCGCACCAAGGAGCTGCTCAAGAAGGTGGGATTGGCCGAGCACCCCAACACGCTCATCACCAACATCGGCACCGGCAAGCAGCAGCTTGTCGAGATCGCCAAGGCGCTGAACAAATCGGTGAAGCTGCTGATCCTCGACGAACCGACATCGAGCCTCAACGAAACCGACTCGAACGCGCTTCTGGCGCTGCTCAGGGAATTCAAGGCCCACGGCATCTCGTCGATCCTGATCAGCCACAAGCTGAACGAAGTCTTGAAAGTGGCCGACCGCATCACCGTGCTGCGCGACGGCATGACGGTGGATACGCTGGATACCCACACCGCAAAGGTGAGCGAGGACCGCATTATCAAAGCGATGGTCGGGCGGGAATTGACCGACCGGTTTCCGCCGCGGAATGCGAAGATTGGAGAAACGTTCTTCGAGATCGGGAATTGGAGCGTCTATCATCCGTTGCATGCCGACCGGCAGGTGATCAAGAACGTCTCGATGGAGGTTCGCAAAGGGGAGGTGGTCGGCATCGCCGGCCTGATGGGATCGGGGCGGACCGAACTGGCCATGTCGCTTTTTGGCAGGGCTTATGGGCAGAAGATCAGCGGCGAGGTCCGGATTCATGGAAAGCCCGCCGATGTCAGCACGATCCCCAAGGCCATGGCGGCCGGGCTTGCTTATGCCACCGAAGACCGCAAGACATATGGCCTGGTGCTTATCGACCATATCAAGCACAATGTGACGCTGGCCAATCTGGGTGGCGTCTCTTCGCGGTCCGTCATCGACGAACCGAAGGAATTGTCCGTCGCCAACAAATTTCGCAAGGATCTTGGCATTCGCAGCTCCTCCGTGTTTCAGACCACGGTCAATCTCTCGGGCGGCAACCAGCAGAAAGTGGTTCTGTCAAAGTGGCTGTTTGCAGGTCCCGATATCCTCATCCTGGACGAGCCGACGCGCGGCATCGATGTCGGCGCCAAGTACGAAATCTACGGGCTGATCAACCGGCTGGCCGAAGAGGGAAAGGCGGTGATCGTGATTTCATCCGAGATGCCGGAGCTTCTTGGCATCTCGGATCGCATTTATGTGATGAACGAAGGCAGGTTCGTGGCCGAGATGACGGCCGCCGAGGCCACGCAGGAGAAGATAATGCGGGCCATCATGAAATCGTGGGAAGGCTGACATGACCGACGTTTCGACAACTGCCGCGGCGAGGCCCGACATTCTGCGCTTCGTCAAGGCCAATATCCGCGACTATGCGCTTCTGCTGTCGTTGCTGGCGATCATGGTGTTCTTCCAGTTCACCACAAGCGGCACGCTGTTCAAGCCCGTCAACATGACGAACCTCATCTTGCAGAACAGCTACATCGTCATCATGGCGCTTGGCATGCTGCTGGTGATCGTCGCCGGGCATATCGATCTCAGCGTGGGCTCGGTCTCGGGTTTCGTGGGGGCCGTTGCGGCGGTGATGATGGTGCCCATGAAGGTGGACCCGTTTGTCACGATGGTGGCTTGTCTGCTGCTCGGAGCGGCCATCGGCGGGGTTCAGGGTTATTTCGTGGCCTATCACAAGATTCCGGCCTTCATCGTGACGCTCGCGGGCATGCTGATATTCAAGGGCCTGTCGCTCACCGTGCTGGGCGGAGCGTCGGTCGGGCCTTTCCCACGGGAATTTCAGCTGCTCTCCTCGGGTTTTGTGCCCGATCTCTTCACGGTCTCGCTGTTTGGCGGGCCGTTCAACCTTCTGGCGCTCGTTATCGGCGGGCTGGTGACGGCGCTTATCATCTATTTCAACGTCAAGGAGCGGCGTGAGCAACAGGCTCATGGATTGGCCGAAGAACCCAACATCATCTTCATGGGGCGCAATGCCCTCGTTGCCTTCGCCTTTCTGGGCTTCTCCTTCCTGATGGCGCAGTATAAAGGCCTGCCCAACGTGCTGATCGTGATGTTCACGCTGATCGCGCTGTTCGTTTTCATCACCACGCGCACGACCTTCGGCCGCCGTGTCTATGCCATGGGCGGCAATGAGAAGGCCTCCAAGCTTTCCGGCATCAACACCGAACGCATGACCTTCTGGATCTTCACGATCATGGGAGCACTGGCCGCGCTTGCCGGCCTGGTTTTTGCGGCGCGCCTGAATGTGGCGACCCCCAAGGCGGGACTCGGCTTTGAACTGGAGGTGATCGCCGCCTGTTTCATTGGCGGCGCTGCCGTCACCGGCGGCGTCGGCAAGATCATCGGCGCGGTCATCGGCGCCTTCATCATCGGCGTCATGAACAATGGCATGTCGATCATGGGGATCGGCATAGACTGGCAGCAGGTGATCAAAGGCGTGGTGCTGCTGCTCGCCGTTTTCCTCGACGTTTATTACAAGAACAAGGGCTGAGGCGGAGAAAGGCGAGCGGCTGAGTTTGAATCTTTCCGCAGCCTATCTTGGTGGGAAAGCCAGCAATGCCAAGAATGCCTTGCGCTGCGCATTCGACGCTTTCTTGAATTGCTCCAACGCTGTCCGCGCCGTCTTGATGGCGAGATCGGCATCAGAGGTCCGGAACCGCTCGAGCGGATTGTAGTCAGCGGCATGACGGCGTTCAACCAGCTCCACGCATGCCGCAGCGAAACTTTGGATATTTACGCCAAGACCACCCTGGGGGATGAAGGATGCATATCGGGCGGATGGACTAGAGCAACCGGCGGTC
>JAAURV010000120.1 GCA_012032065.1 Hyphomicrobiales bacterium | reverse complement strand
TAGCCGATCGCCAGTTTTCGCCGCGAACTTTGGCGATCGGGGAAGCCCGTGGCCTTGGACGCGAGCGCCGAGGAGCGCGACACGCGCGGGTTCATTTCGATGACGACGAGGCGGCCGGTCTTGGGGTCGACGCCGAACTGCACATTGGAGCCGCCGGTTTCGATGCCGATTTCGCGCAGCACCGCGATCGAGGCGTTGCGCATGATCTGGTATTCCTTGTCGGTCAACGTGAGCGCCGGGGCAACGGTGATCGAATCGCCCGTATGTACGCCCATGGGATCGACGTTTTCGATGGAACAGACGATGATGCAGTTGTCCGCCTTGTCGCGGACCACTTCCATCTCGTACTCCTTCCAGCCAAGCACCGACTCTTCGATCAGCACTTCCGCGGTGGGCGAAGCATCGAGGCCCCTTTCGACGATGTCGAAAAACTCTTCGCGGTTGTAGGCAATACCACCACCGGTGCCGCCCAAGGTGAAGGAGGGGCGGATGATGCAGGGAAGGCCTACTTCCAGCATGGCCTCGAAGGCTTCGACCATGGCGCGGTTGCGGTATTTGCGCAGGCGCTCCGGCTCCTGCTCGGCCCATTTCTGCTCGTAAGCTTCGAGATTCTCACCCGCGGCCTTGAGTAGCGCGGTTTCGGCGGTGTGGAATTCCTTGTCTGCGTCCTTGGCGGCGGAGGCATTGGCCAGCATGGATTTTGGCGTATCGAGGCCGATCTTCTTCATCGCCTCGCGGAACAGCTCGCGGTCCTCCGCCTTATCGATGGCGTCCGCCTTGGCGCCGATCATTTCGACGCCGAATTTGTCGAGGACGCCCATCTTATTAAGAGAAAGGGCAGTGTTGAGCGCCGTCTGCCCGCCCATGGTGGGAAGCAGCGCGTCGGGACGCTCCTTTTCGATGATCTTCGCCACCACTTCCGGCGTGATCGGCTCGACATAGGTGGCGTCGGCCAGATCGGGGTCGGTCATGATGGTGGCGGGGTTCGAATTGACCAGGATGACCCGGTAACCCTCGGCTTTCAGGGCTTTGACGGCTTGGGTGCCGGAATAATCGAATTCGCAAGCCTGGCCGATAATGATCGGCCCAGCCCCGATGATGAGGATGGATTTGATGTCGGTGCGTTTCGGCATGCTCTTGGGGAAACCCGGATTTGGGGTTCCCTACACAAAGGGGCAGGCGAATCCAAGCGATTCCGGGCGGGTGTGGATGAAGAGATTTTCTCCCCCACGCTACGCGACCGCGCGCATGGGGGAGTGGCGCGAAGCGCCGAGGGGGTGTTTCCGGGTGACGGATTTCTGTAGCTGGTGTTGGCCGGGCGCCACGATAGGAAGCGGGCTTGTTGAGACACCCCATCGGCCCTGCGGGCCACTTCCCCACGCTGCGCGCGGGGAAGAAAACGAGAGGATTGGCGCTACCATTTTCTCCCTCGCGCGCGCCATAGCGCGCGTGGGGGAGTGGCGCGAAGCGCCGAGGGGGTATCTCCACGGTAAAGGTCTCTGAAAATCCGTACACGGAGCAAATTTGAAACGCGCCCTTCATCGGCGCCCCCTCGGCCCTTCGGGCCACTCCCCAACGAAGTTGGGGGAAAAACGAACGTCACCTCACCTGTTCCGCCACCTGACAGCGCCGCCGGCCGCGCAGCTGCCTTGCAATTCGTCTAGTAAAAGCGGCAGGCCTTGGGCAATTTGCGTTCGGACCAGAGAGCAAGCTTGATCGGTTTGAATTTCGTTCGCAGCGGTTTGCCCTCACCCAAATCCCGCGAAGCGACGCCTTTGCCCGACAAGAAATTGATGTCGCAGCCTCCCATGGCCGTCTCGACATTGGCATCGGAGGTGTGAACGTTCCACTCCCAGTTCCGGGTGAAGCCCGCGACCAGGAATTCGCCTCGGCGGCTGACAATCGTGAGGCTCTGCTCCCACGACTTTCTTGCGCCGCAGCCGTAGCAGGATGAGATCGTGAACGAACCTTTGGCCTTGCTTTCGAGCGCAAGGACCATTTGGGCGTTCTCGGTATCGACGATGCTCTTCTTGATGAACTGTGGTTTGCGCGACAAATCGGGCGCTCGATCGCCATCGCCAAGAAAGACGTAGAGATCGACGCGCTCGTTTTCGCCGAGCATGTGCGCCTCGCCACCGCCGATGCGATTGACGGTGCTCTCTGGATTGACCAGCACCAGCATCGCCCGGTCCATTTTACCGTCATTGTCCAGGTCGATTGCGATATCGGACAGGATCGCGCGGGCCTCCTTTCCCTGGCCGGATGCCGGAATGACGCAAAACCCAAGCGCGGCAAGCGCCAGTGGAACGAGCAGGCGGCAGGTCATGATCAGCTTCCTTGCGGGTCTTGGCCGAGACCGGAAACGGGAGGTCATCTTACCAGTTCCGCCTCCACCAGATAGCGCTGGTTTCCGCGGCTCACCGCGTCGAAGGGATAACAGGTCGAGAGCACCAGATGGAAGCCGGCCGCATGCCTGTCGATGCCAGAAGTGTTCCAGTCCACGATGCGCGTGCCCGTCACGCGGTAGGTGAACAGCAGCCCGTCGCTCCGCATGACCTTCACCAAGTCGCCTTTCACCACGTCTTTCAGAAACGTAAAGTGCGTGTCGCGATGCGCCGCGATCACGCTGGTTCCTGGCGCGCCGGGCAACGCAGTTTCGTCGAGTAGTGCCGGTCCAAAGGCGAGCGCTTCGCCGCTGGCGCCCTTCAACACAATCGCATCCGCCCCAAGCCGTGGCACTTCGATTTTTGCCACCGGTACCGTATCGGCCCAGCTCCAGGCTTTCACGGGTTTCCCAAGCAGGATCGAGTGTGAGAACGCGCGTTCCAACAACACTTGCGCGACGATGGCCTTGGCTTCGATCCATGCCGCCTGGCCGAACATCCAGATGCCGCCGGCGAGACACAAGACCGAAAGCAGATTGAGGAAGGACCGGCGCTTGGGAAGCGCCGGCCTCTTGTGAGTGTGAAGAGACGCCGCGGCGAACATCTCAGGCGCGCTCCCCGGAGCGGCTTGCCACGAACCGTAGCGCAGCCGCAGCCAGCATCATCATCGCGGAGAGGATCGCGAAGAGGGCTGCGGGCGTTGCCGTCTGTGGCAGGTTGACCTGGTTGGTCATCACCGCGACCGGCGGCTTGGTCAGCACCGCGAGCTGCTTGTAGGCAATCGATGCATCGCGCTCTTCGATGGTCTTCACCGGCTCGGACTCTTCGCCGAACACCTTCTCGAAGGTCCAGCCCGCGGGCAGATTGAGCGGAACGTCGGCGCGGGAGAGGCGCTCGCCAGCCGGCCGCTTCGGCGACTTGTCGACGGCGATGAGGCTGGTCTGGCTCGATACGATCTGATGCGCCAGCGCCATCGCAAGCACCTGCTTGTTCGCGTCCTCGTAGCTCATCTGGCCGAGAGTCGAGGCCACTTCGAAGTCGGCGATGCGGCGGCGGGCCCAGAGTTTCGAGATGCCGGAACCGGGCGCGGCGTTGGCGAGCGGAAGCGAAACTTCCCACGGCTGCTTGCCGATCATCCCGGTGATTTTGATCGTTCCAGCAATCGTTTTGCCTTCGGCCATGAACGTGACCGGCTCGCCGCGATAGAGATCGGGCAGCATGTCGGGGGTGAGTTTCACTGTGCTGCCATCGATCGCGGCGCGCAGATCGGTGACCGCCGGATTGCCGAGCTTGTTGAAAAGCTCCGCCATGCGCGCCGTCACTTGGGCGCCATCGCCGATATGAGTGAAGGTGCCACGGCCAAGTTCGGCGGCGCGAGTCATGAGATAGGAATTGGGCGCGGACCCGATCCCCACCATGAACACGCGGCTGCGGCCACGGCCCTTGGAGATCATCTCGAAGAGCTGCTGCTCATTTGCAACCGCGCCATCGGTCAGGAATACCACCTGCCGAAGCGTCGCCGTGCCGGACGGGTTACTGTCGCGCAACGCCGCTTCCATGGGCGCCAGCATCTCGGTGCCGCCATCGGCCGAGAGGTTCGACACCCAGTTCCTGGCGTTGATGATGTTGACGCGGTTGGCGTCAACCGCGTCGCGGAACAGCACGTCATATGTGTCGTCGAAGCGGATCACGTTGAAGCGGTCCGTGGGCTTCAGTTCGTTCAACCCATGGATCAGGCTGTCCTTCGCTTGCACCATGGAGGGCCCGTCCATCGAACCCGAGTTGTCGATCACGAAGATGATCTCGCGAGGGGCTACCACCGCAGGACCGGCCTCTCCCGGAGGCGTCACGAAGCCGAGGAGATAGTCCTGGCCGTTGACGGTTTCTTTGAAGAGGCCGGCCTGCGGCGCATCACCTGACGCCGTCCAGGTGAGTTCGAAATCCTTGTCCGCCGGAACGTCGCCGCCATCGAGCGAGATGCGGCGTGTCTGCGGATCAATGGTCGTCATCGCCACCTGATGATGATGGCTCTTCACTTCGCCAAGCGCGAAGCCGGCATTGAGGTTCACGGTGATCGAGACCGGATTGATGGGGCCGTGGGTCTTGGGATTGAGCACCGGCGGCGAGATGCGGTCACGATCGGGAACAGGATCGTTCACTGTCGTGCCAAAACCCTTGCGTTCGCCCGAGAAGTCAACCGACTGCACCAGCGGTGCCGGCATGTAGCGGGGTGCCGCGACCAGCGGCAGGCGCAGCGAAAACACGCCGGTCGATTGCGAAATCGCTTCCTGATACTCGATCTGAACGACGACCGTTTCGCCCGGGCCGATATTGGCCACGGAATTGGTGAAGAGGTTAGGCCGCTCCTGTTCGAGCAACGCCGCAGTCTGCCCTTGCGCCTTCGCCTCTTCGTAAACCTGTTTGGCTTCCTGGCGTTCCTTGACCGTGCCCACGAGCACGCGGTTGCCGGCCACGATCTTCAGCGTATCGACCGCGGAATTCTCCGGCAGCGGGAACACATAAACGCCTTCGACCCAGCCGGCGGCCGGGTTTTCGAAGCGTTGGGTCACGATGGTGCGCGCGGTTGGTCCCGAGACCGTGACGGTGTAGTCCGTCGCCAGTTTCGGTGCTTCGAGATATTTACCGCCCTCCGTCGACTTGAGCAGAAGGCTGCCGGACTTCATGTCGTTGGGTGTCACGAAGGCAAGCTGCCGTTCGGCGGCCCGCGCTTCTCCGAATAGAGAGATTGCCATCAACAGCGCGAAACCGAAGATGGCGACGATAATGTCGATGATGGATTTGGTGGGGTGGCCCCGTAGCTGGGGCAGTCTGATGGTGGTCACTGGTTCCTCCGGGGGAAGCGCGTTAATGCGCCTCCGCGGATCGAGTCATTAGCGCCGGAAAGGCCGGCGCCGCCAATGTGAAGTCCGTCCTTCTTCGGCAGAGTGTTGCCGCGCCATTGTTGCGGGTTGGCTGCGTGTGTGGAATTGTGCGGGTTTGTACGGTTCGGGGAAAAGATGAACGACGAAGATTTATCGCCTGAGGAAAATCGCGCCATCGCCGCGCGGATCAAGGAGGAACTGGCGCGCAAAAGGTTGACGCGCCAGCACTTGGCGGACTTGGCGAAGATCAGCCTGTCCACGGTCGAGAAAGCGCTCGCGGGCCAGCGCCCCTTCACGCTCGCCTCGTTGGTGCGCGTCGAAGAGGCGTTGAAGGTGAAGCTCAGGAAGGAGAAGGCAGCGCCGTCTCCCGAAGGCGAACTCGCGCCGCAATCGCTGGGTTCCTACTCGCGTCCGGCTGTCGCCTGGCTTGAGGGAGACTACCTCACGCTTCGTCCGTCGTTCAGCGACCCGAATTCAGTCTATGCCTACTTGACCGAAATCCGCTGGGACCACGCGCTCTCGCATCTGGCCTTCCGCGAATCGGAGCGGATCGACGCCGCCTTCAAGCAAGATGGCGCGGTGTCGGTGCCGCACCAGTCGGGCTACATCTATCTCGTCACCAACAAGCACGGGCAGTACCGTCTCGTGATCGTCTCACGGCCGACGATCCGAGGCGAGCTGCACGGCATATTGACGACCCTGCAAGTCGGACGCGGCGCGCAGCTCACGCCCGTGGCCACGCCGATCGTTCTGGCGCCGCTCAAGACGATAGAGTCGCCCGAGTTCGGCCTGATCAAGCCGGGACGTCCCTGCTATGCCTCCTATCGCCGGCTGCTCAAACGCACGGTCGAGGAACCGTTTGCGCTCTTTCTGACCGGCGCTTGAGCCCGCCCCCGGCGAAAGGCGAACTCAATGCCCCAGCGCCTCGATGACCTTCTGTGCGGCGGCGGCGGATGAAAATTGCTGCTGCCGCGTGATCGGCGTGCCGCCGCAGGCAACGAAAGTAGCGAAAACGCCCCCGGTTATGAAGTCCGTGTTCGGGTTTTTCTTGACCTACGTCTCGATGCAGAAGGGCTGGTTCTTATGCCCGCCGACATGTTCCGTTCTCTTCAATCATGACTGACCGGCTTTTTTATGAAAAGGCTTTCAGAATGAACTCGATCTGCGAGGTTTTTAGTAAAAGTTGTTGAATGGCCTCGTAAGAAAGGGACTTGTTTATGGAAAGTATTCAAAATGTTGGCAGACTAATTAATTAAGAGTATAAAGGCGCGTGTCAGCGCCTAAACTCTTCAACACGAAAATCGCCATCTCACATTAAATCGATTTATGTGGTCCTGCCGGGTCCGGCGCAGGGTGATTGAATAGTTCGTGAAGAGGGGTTAGCGTTGCGCGTCAAGGAGCGGCCTTATCTATTAAGGCTGGAAAAACTGACATTTAGGTCTGTTAAAGCAAGGAGTGGTTGATGATGAAGTTTTTCGCGCTCGCCCTGAGCGCAATGCTGCTCGCGGCTGGCGGTAGCGCCGATTCCGCCAACGCAGGCGCGCTTGAAGACATCAAGGCGAAGGGAACCCTCGTCGTCGGCGTGAAGGCCGACTATGCTCCCTACGGCTTCCGCGACCCGTCTGGCGCGATCGTCGGCATGGAGCCCGACATGGCCAAGGATGTGGCGGACCGCCTCGGCGTCAAGGTCCAGCTTGAGCCTGTCGTCGCCTCGAACCGCATGCAGTTCCTGCAGCAGGGCAAGATCGACCTGATGATCGCCACCATGAGCGTCAACGAAGAGCGCAAGAAGGCTGTCGGCATCGTCGAGCCTTACTACTACGCCAGCGGCGTCGCTCTCCTCGCCGCCAAGAGCGCCAACATCAAATCCGGCGCCGACCTCAAGGGCAAGCCGGTCTGCGCGATCCAGGGCGCTTTCTACAACAGCGAAATTCAATCCAAGATGACCGGGACCGATCTGGTCGCCTTCAAGGGCGTGCCGGAGAACGAGCAGGCTCTGCAGAACGGCCAGTGCGTCGGCTTCGCCTATGACGACGTGCTCCTGATCTACAAGAAGCAGTCGGACGCCGAAAAATGGAAGGATTTCGAGGTCGTCCAGCTCGACATCAAGCCGCTGCCTTGGGGTCTTGCCGTGAAGAGCGAGGAGAAGGACCAGGCTTGGGGCAAGTTCATGTCCGAAACGGTTACGGATTGGCTGAAAAAAGGCACATTGCTTGAGCTGGAGAAGAAGTGGCTCGGCCAGAACACGCAATGGCTGACCGACGCAAGCAAATAATATGATGGCGCGGGCGTCTCAATGACGCCCGTTTCCTTATCTGCATCGGGGGGGTGCGGTATCGATGGAAGCCTTGGCCGATTGGTTGCGGTCGCTCTATGACACGACCGGCATTAACTTCGTACAATTCTACGATCCATATGAGCGCGAGCGCCTGCTGCGCGGCATGTGGGTGACAATACAGCTTTCGCTTCTGAGCATCGGTCTGAGCATCGTCATCGGCATTCTCGGGGCATGGCTTCAGACCTCGGGCAACCGCGCCGTCCGGGGCGTCACGCAAGGCTATATCCAGTTCTTCCGGAATACGCCGCCGCTCGTGCAGATGTATTTCTTCTTCTTCGCCCTCAGCCCGCTCCTGCCGCGCGTTGCGACCGACTACGGCACGATGCAGCCGCTGCTCAGCAATTTCACCTGGGCGACGCATCTCGCTGTCTTTTTCGCGGGCGCCTTCAACGTCGAGATCTTCCGCTCCGGCATCGAAGCGGTGCCGCGCACCATGACCGAAGCGGCGACCGCGCTCGGCTACCGGCCGATGCAGGTCTATCGCTACGTGGTCTTTCCGCTGGCGCTGCGTATCGTTTTGCCGGCGCTCACCAATAACATCGTCAATCTCGTCAAGACGACAACGCTCGCCTACGCCATCGCCGTGCCCGAAGCGCTGTTCGTCGCGAATCAGATCTGGTCCGACCGGGTGAACGTTCTTGAGATGATGCTGACGCTGTTCGTCTTCTACATCGGCCTGGTCGGCATCGTGGTATGGGTCATGCATCGCTGGGAGAAGTCCATGCGCATTCCTGGGTACGGCCAATGACCGGCAAGCCATTCGCGATACTTCCGGCGCCTTCGCCCGTCACGGGAGCGAAAGCCGCCTGGGGCGACTGGGGGATATGGGACGCGCCGCGCCGGATCTTCACGCCGCGCGTCTTCAAGCTTCTGCTGCTGACCTTCGC
>JAAURV010000119.1 GCA_012032065.1 Hyphomicrobiales bacterium | reverse complement strand
GACGAGCACACCCTCAAGTCGTTCCTCGAAGCCGAGGCCTATCCCGGCCCGTCGCTGATTATTGCCTATAGCCACTGCATTGCGCACGGCATCGCCAACATGGCCAATGCCGCAGCACTGATCTGGGAAACGCTACCCGATCTCAACTGGGCTGGTTTCTATCGCAATGTCGGCGGCGAGCTGGTGCTTGGACCATTCCAGGGACGCCCGGCCTGCATCCGTATCCCCTTCGGCCAGGGGGTATGCGGCGCGGCGGCGGTGAGCCTTGAGATACAGCGGATCGATGACGTCCATGCCTTCCCTGGCCATATCGCCTGCGATGCAGCCTCGAACAGCGAGCTGGTGGTGCCGATTGTGCGAGACGGCGCGTTGCTGGCAGTGCTCGACTCGACAGTCCGCAGAAGGCGCGCTCACCGAGGAGGACGAGGCGGCGCGCAAGCGCCTCATTGCGCAAACCAGCGCCCGCAAGGAGATTCTCGATGCTCTCGAAGCCGTGGGGTACTGGCGTTTCTCCGGCGATCTCGCCGACAAGGCCAAGATCGCAGCGGCGGACCTCGCCGCTGCGTTTCCGGAGCTGATGCGCCAGGAGATCAAACGGAACCCCGAGTCGAAAAAAGGTTCGTTTCTGGTCTCTATCATGCAGGACAAGGCATTCTTCGCCTATCCCTCGGTCATGAATCTGGTGACGGACGAGCGCATTGCCGGGCTAGCCGCGCGCTATCTTGGCGAAGCGCCGGTTCTTTCGGGGGTGAACCTCTGGTGGTCGCCCGTCAACAAAAGCGCAACGTCGAGCCAGCTCTTTCACTTCGACGAGGCCGACAACCGCCAGCTCAAGTTATTCCTCAATGTCCATGAAATAACGGCGGACCATGGTCCATTCACGCTGGTGCCCGCGGATCTCGGCAAGCGCGTATCCGACAAAAAAGGTGACACGCATGGCAGGTTCACTGACGAGGAGGTCGAGGCATTGGCTCCGCGACAGTCTTGGCAAAGCTTTGAAGGTCCGGCAGGCGCTCTTGCCGCCGTCGATAGCTCGAGGTGCCTGCACTACGGCAGCCGCGGAAATACAAAGGAGCGCGTCGTGGCGATGTTCCAGTTCACCAAGTGTACGGCGCCGCTAGCACAGGCGCCGGACTGGGGCCAACAGCTTGGGGTATTCCTCGATGGCAAGAGCGAGCTTCAAAACAGGCTGTTCTGCCGTTAGCTAGATGGCAGTGGCGCGCCGGGGAAGTCGCGGAAAAACATAATTTCTGCACTCGCACAGCCTAGATTGACCCGATGAACGTCTTCAACCCGATCGCAGAGCCCTTCGTTCCGCCCGCGCCCATTCCCCGCAGGCGCGCGAACATTCCGGGCTTCTTCGAAGTGGTGCGCACCATCATGCGCAATCCGCTGGAGCTCTGGGGCGAGCCTTCCTACGAGGACAGGTGGATCGGCACCAAGTTCCTGAACGAGCGCTCGCTCATCGTCAACGATCCGGGCCTCATCCGCCATGTGTTGGTCGAGAATGCGGCGAACTACAAGATGGGCGTCATCCGGCAGCTCATTCTGCGGCCCATCCTTCGCGACGGGCTGCTCACCGCGGAAGGCGAAGTGTGGCGGCGATCGCGAAAGGCGATGGCGCCGGTGTTCACGCCGCGCCAGGTGTTTGGCTTCGCCGAAACGATGCTGGCGTGCACCGAAGCTTATGCCACGCACTATGGCGAAGCGGCCCGCACTGGCGCCACGCGCGACATTGCAAGAGACATGACCGAGCTCACCTTCGATATCCTGTCGCAGACGCTGTTCTCGGGCGAGATCGTCACGGCGTCCGGCGACTTCGCCAGCGATGTCGAAAATCTGCTCCACACCATGGGCCGCGTCGATCCGTTCGATCTCATCAAGGCGCCGCCTTGGGTGCCGCGTCTCACGCGCATCAAGGGCGCCAAAGTGATGAAGCTGTTTCGTGGCATCGTCGACGATACGATCGCCAAGCGAAAAGGGAAGATGACGAAGGGCGCCGATGTCCCGGACGATTTCCTGACGCTGCTCCTGCGTCAGGAGCGCGCCGATGGGCTGACGCGCGAGGAGATCAACGACAACATCATCACCTTTATCGGAGCCGGTCACGAGACCACGGCGCGGGCGCTTGGCTGGGCGATTTACTGTCTCGCAAATTCACCATCCGATCTCCGCGATTTGGAGAACGAGATCGACGCATTCTTCGCGAGCGAAATCCCCGCGCCGCATCTTTGGCTTGATCGATTGCCGAAAACCCGCGCGGCTTTCGAGGAAGCCATGCGGCTTTATCCGCCGGCCCCGTCCATCAACCGCGCCGCCATTGAGGACGACCGTTACGAAGACCTGGAGATCAAGGCTGGCACAACCATTCTGATGATGCCCTGGACGCTGCACCGGCACCGCAAGCTGTGGGACCGGCCCACGGCGTTCATTCCGTCGCGTTTCTGGCCGGAGAATCGCGAGAACATCGACCGCTTTCAGTATCTGCCCTTCGGTGTCGGCCCGCGCGTGTGCATCGGCGCATCCTTCGCGCTTCAGGAAGCGGTAATAGCACTCGCCCTATTGCTGCATCGTTTCCGCTTCCATTGCACGCCCGCGTGCAAGCCGTGGCCGGTGCAGAAACTCACGACACAGCCTGACGGCGGATTGCCAATGACCGTGATCTTTCGAAATGTCAGGGAATCGCCTTCCGCCGCCTCGCCTTAATGATCATGCGCCAGGCGATGGCGATGAAGATGATCGCCGCGACAAGTGCGAGGTAAGGCAGCATGATCGCCAGCACCGAAAGCAGGATCGCGCCAATGATCTCTCCCGTCGCCAGTACGCTGTTGCCGATACCGCCGGTCAGCACTGTCGATGCGCCACGAAGCAGCGTTGTCGCTCCTTGCGTGGCTGCGGCAGCGCCTCCCGCCCGCGATGATGGCGAGCGACCACTTCATCATCGGCGGCAGATCGCCCATCACTGCGTAGGAAACCGCAATGCCCGCGCCCACCGCCACCGGCCCGGCAACGCCGTCCAGGAGGTTGTCGAGCACAGGCACATAATACGCGGCAATCTCGGTGATCGCCGCCACTGCCAGCATGATCAGCGCGGGCGTTGTGGCAATCCAGTCGAGGCTGTCCGCCAGCGGCAAATACCCACCCCGCGCCGCAAGGCCCGCAACGAGCATCGGAATGAACACCCGAAACCCCGTGGCGGCAGCCAGTGCCAGGCCGAGAGCGATGGGAACTGCGGCTTCAGCGAGATTTTCCATGGCTCACCTGATTGTCTCCGGCGCTTCATATAGCAAATGCTTTCCGCGTGCGAAGCTCCCACAGCTCTGCTGCCGCAAAATGGCCCTGAAATGCGGGTGTAACTCCCCCGATAGAAACCGGGTTGGGCACTTGCCATGGCAACACTCGCAGAGAAGATCATGCTGTCGCTCGACCTCTATGAGGACGCGAGCCGGCTTCCGCCGGGCTGGACGCGGGTCGCGCAACGCGACGACGGCGGCAGCGGGTTCTTCGCCGCGGCATATCGCAAGGGCGGCGAAATCGTCGTCACCTTCCGCGGCTGGAACGACGCCGAGCCCACCGACGCCATCGATATCCTGCGCGCCTACGAGAACGGCCCCTTCGAGCAGATCGGCGACGCCCAGCGATTTTTCGACTCCGTAAAAGCCGCAAACCCCGGCGCAACATTCTCGTTTACCGGACACTCGCTGGGTGGCGGTCTCGCGGCGGCCATGGCGGTGCGCAATAATCTGCAGGCAACGTCCTTTGCCGCGATCGAAATGGTGGACGCCGCGCTCGAAAGCATGAACGGCCACAAGGAGAAGTTCCTCGGCATCACATTGTGGGAAATCGCGGCGGCAACGTTCAACACCGCGATCACGCGCGCGGAGCTTTCGAATTATGCGGGCGTGCAGAACTACACCGTGTTCGGTGACATCGCTCACTACAACGACCGCGCAACCCCCCGCTACCGGTTTCGTCGGCGCCGACACCGTACTTCTGCCCGGCCTCGCGGCGCAGATCTACGAAAACGACAGCCAGTTCGGCCGCTGGGCTGGAAACACCGGCGATATCTGGTCCTCGCTGGTTCCGGTCAACACGGCAGGCACGCCTTTCTCCGTCGACTTCGCGGCCCAGCTTCATTCGCTCGGCTTCACCGCGCTGCCGCTGCTTTTCGCTTCCGATATGGCAAATCTCACGGCGGCGCTTCCGCGCCTCGTGCTTCAACTCACCAATGACCATCTCGCGCGCGACAGCGACGGCATCGTCCCCTGGCGCATGACTTACGACGCGCTCGACGCCATGGTATTCGATCACTTGAAAACGCCCTCGGGCCAGGCGACCGTACTCTCCGCGATGATGGGCGATCTGCACGACATTGCCAATGGCGGCCCCAATGGAAGTGCAGTGGCGGATCGCGAGATCAACACCGGCATCCTGCAGCTCGCGATCGAACACGCGGCGCGCGAGGCGCTCGACAACAATACCGTTCCAAACACCGCAGGCCTCATCACCGACAACGGCGTTTACATCTCCGCCGATCTCGGGCGCGGCTATAGTCACGCGCCCGAAGGCACGAAGGTGCTGGTGTCCTATGCCGGTTTTCTCGCGGGCGATGCCGCGGGGCAGGGCGGCACAATCATCCTCAACGGCACGGACCGTGTTCTGATCGAAGCCAACAACGGAGTGTCCGCGGCCTTCAACGGGCTTTGGACATCGAATGAGTTGATCTTCGGCGGGCGCGGCAACGATGTCATCAACGCCTTCGCCGGCAACGACGCGATCTTCGGCCTCGGCGGCCGCGACCGCCTGTGGGGGCATGCCGGCAACGATCTGCTTTCGGGCGGAGCCGATGCCGATTTCCTCGCGGGCGGTCCGGGCGACGATATTCTGATCGGCGGCGCGACGGGTGACCGGCTTCATGGTGAAGCGGGGCGCGATATGTTCGTGTTCGACACGCTTGCGAATGGCGCCACCGGAGACGTCATCGTGGATTTCGCGCCCGCCGACGACACGCTCGCTTTTGACAATGCGATCTACACCGCGCTCGGCCCCGTTGGTCCGCTCGCTGCAACCGCGCTGGCCTTCGGCGGCATCGCGACTGCCGCCGCGCATCGCTTCGTCTACAATACGGTGAACGGCGTGCTGCTCTACGACGCCGATGGATCGGGCGCGCTGCCGGCTTACGAATCGCAACGCTTACATCCGTTCCCGTGCTGACGGCGGCGGATTTCCTGGTGATTTGAGTTACGCCTCGATCACCCACTCGTGCTCGATCGTGGCCGTCTTGGCGAACATCGCGGTGGCGGAGCAGTACTTCTCCATCGACAGCTTGACCGCGCGCTCCACCGCCGCCGGCTTCAGATTGTCGCCCTTGAGGCGGTAGATCATTTTCACATGTGTGAAGACCTTCGGATCTTCCGTTGCGCGCTCGCCATCGAGCTCGACCACGCAGCTCGTCACCTTCTCCCGGCCTTTCTCCAAAATCATCACCACATCGAAAGCGGTGCATCCGCCCAACCCCAACAGCACCATCTCCATCGGCCTGATGCCGAGGTTCCGGCCGCCGGCTTCCGGCGCGCCATCCATGATCACCGAGTGGCCCGATCCGGACTCGCCTACGAAAGTCCGGGCCTCGACCCATTTCACGCGCGCCTTCATGTCCGCTGTCTCCAGTTTCAAACGGTCAATCAACCGGGCTACGCGGCCGGTGCCTGTCTTTGGCCTTGGGCGCGCAGCACGACGAGGAGTGCAAATGCCACGGCGAGAATGGCGGCGCAAAGCCCGAATGCGGCGGCGATGCCCGATCCCTCCGCCACCAAGCCGAAGACCCAGGGTGCGGCAATGCGCGGCAGTCCCGTAACCAAGGCCACCTTGCCGATGCCGCCGGCACTGTTTTCAGGCGTCATCCGCGCCGCGATGGCAAAGATGCTGGGGCAAATAATCGCCGTTCCGAAGCCGATGCTCGCGAAAGCGGCGACGCTCAAGGCAAATGAGTTCGATTGGCCAAGCACGATGCAACCCCCCGCGGCAATGGCCAGCGAGACCAGCATCAACGGAAGCTCGTTAAAGCGCGCGCGCAGCAGATCTCCGGGAAGCCTGACGGCGGCCGTGCAAGCCGCAAAGAAGGCGACGCCAAGTCCGGCATAAGTCGCGAGCGACGGCGCCATCTCGTCCAACAGCTTTGCCGACCAGAAAATCGCCGACGTCTCGACGACCATCGAGGCGCCTGCGGCAAGGCCTAGAAGCGTCAGCGTCAGGCTATGGCCGGAACCGGAATGCCGCGCCACCGCGGGCCGGTGCCGGCGGGCGGCTAGGCAAGCCGATCAGCGCTGCCGCGATGGCTGGCGCCGAGATGGCCAGACACGCTATCACCGTGTAGGCGAGCCCGTAGCGGACCGACATCGCGCTCGAAAGGATGGCGAAGAGCGGCATGGCGGCCGACAGCGCGCCGTGAAACGAGGTGAATACTGGGCGCTTCAACTCGCGTTCGATGGCACCAGCTTCGGCATTCATCGAAATGTCGAGAAGGCCAAGACATGCGCCGAACAGAATCATGTTGAGGAGAAGCACCCAAGGTGAGCCGCTCAGCAGAAGCAAAGCCGTGGAAAATGCTGAAAGCACGAGCGCCGATGCAATCAGGGTCCTGCCTGTAAGCACACGTGCCATTTTGCCGCCGAGGCCCATGATCGACACGCCGGCGAGGGTCGAAACCGAGAGTCCAATTCCAAGTTCCAGATTGCCTGCCAAGGCAGCGCGGGCCACTGTCGGGATGGAACCGGCCCAGCACCCCACGAATGCTCCAAAGGCCATGAACACAAGGGTCAGCGAAGCGCGCGGCGAAGGGGAGGAGGAAGGCATGGAGGCCACTCATTAGCCTTGACCCGGCCGGAAAGCCAATGTCGGCGGACTACTTCCGCCAAGACCGCCACATGGCCGCAATGGGTTTGCGGAATGCGTCCGTGCTTTCCGCAAAAAGCGATTCCGAAAGGCTTCGGGCTTCCCGGAGCAACTCTTTCCTCATGGTTTCCATTCCCGGCCGGAGCTCGGCGCCGGCTCCATCAATGCCGGGCAGGTTGGCAAGTTCGCTCAGATCGTTGAGGTCTCCGAGCGCCACTCGCAGTTTGGTGAGGTGCTTAACGCGCGAGCACACCTCCTTGGATGCCAGGCCGGAATGCATCTGAATATGGTGAAGGTGATGAATGACGGACTTGCGCGCTTGGTGGAGATCGCCCACCACCCCCGAACGCAACGCGATGCGAAGCCTGCGCTTTGCTCTCCGGTATGTCTCACCTGCCGCCTCCGCATAGAGCGAGGTGTCGGCCTTCGGCAGCCGCCAGGAGAGCACGCGGCGGCGGATCGCGACGAGGATTGCCTGTGCTCCAGCCAAGGTTCTGGACGTTGGCGCCTTCCTTTGCGCTCCCTTCGGCAACAGGCGCTCAATGTCTTCCCGCCGGACATGGCCCGCCGCCACGAGCTTTGAGCAGACCTCGGCCATGGCTTCCTCCTTGCGGGCCTCGGCGAAGGTCCTTGCAAGCTGCCGCAGTTCGGCGTCGGCCAGCCTGAATTCGCGCTTACCAATCTGAAGCGACATGAGGCGCAGAAGGCTCCGGAACAACTTGATCTTCCGCCTCGCCGCATGCACGCCCTGGCCATCATTGACCCGTTCAATCTCTGCGGACAGGCTCGTCAGGTCCATTAGGACAACCTTGCGGAGCGCGACTCCCGGCGGCAAATGTGACTTCAGTTCGCGCATACTCACCCAGGACTATTCTGCCCGCAGCATCCGCACTTCGCCTGTCACAATCAAGCCAGCGCAGCCCCTTTCCAAATGGTCAAAATAGTTACAGTCAGGGGGTTCACAATGCTCATCGGGGTTGCTACATAGCGTCCGCAACCACTGACGCGGGATGGAGCAGTCCGGTAGCTCGTCAGGCTCATAACCTGAAGGTCGTCAGTTCAAATCTGGCTCCCGCAACCATCACTACTTGCGATCCCCCGGCCCTAGTGGCCGGGGGTTTCGTTTTCAGGGAAACCGCAAGGATTCCAGCCAGTTCGCCATGAACTTCAATCTTCATCTCGTCTTCGGCCGGTGTCAGGACGATCTCTCGGATTAGCGAGCGGATAATATCAGCCGCCTCCATGCGCTTTGCCTCAGAATCCTCCTGCAGCGCCGTATGCAACTCAGCGACCTGGGTTCGGTAGTGGAGCGCCATGTTCGGATGCAGCAGTGGGGGCGGCTCCTCAGCCTCCAACAGGAAGGTTTCGAGTGACTTTTTGCGCCCTTCAAGCGTTACCATCTTCTCGTTGATCCGATCCGCGGCACCGCCTTTGAGGATCAAGTTGAGTAGCGTGTCCAATTCCCGGTCGATCCGCTTGATCTCGGCCTCAGCCGCGTCGATTGATCCGCGGCTCTCCATTCGCAGGCGGTTCATTTCTCGCGTAAACCCTTCACAGAATTCCTTAAAGAGCGCCGGGTCCATCAGGTGATGGCGTAGCGCGTTGAGCACGCGGGCTTCCAGCTGATCACGCCTGATGTTTTGACGATTGCCG
>JAAURV010000118.1 GCA_012032065.1 Hyphomicrobiales bacterium | reverse complement strand
CGCACCTTGGTGGCGCCCTCGACGCCAGAGCCGGAGACGATCGCCTTCGCGCCCCGCAGGTGCCGATGCCGTAGATGTAGGTCAGCGAGATGTCGAGGCGCTTGTCGCGCGGAAGGTCGACGCCTGCGATGCGTGCCCGACCGACAACCCCAACGATTCCGACGCCGATGGCGTGTGTCAGGGAGTCGACAACTGTCCGACGGTCGCGAACCACTCGCAGGTCGACCTGAGCGGAAACGGCATCGGCGACCATTGCGAAGCGATCGACTTCGTCACGATGGGCGATTCGTTCTCCTCGGGCGAGGGCGAGCGGCTGCGCGTCATCGGCAGCGTCATCGCGGCGAAGATCCGCATGACGGCCATGCCGCAGCTCGTGGCCGCGTTCACTCGCTGGTGGGCCTCGCCGCCGGAACAGCGGAAGGCGTGCAAGGCGTCATACTCTACATGGCCATCTATCTCTTCGCCACACTTGGTGCCTTCGCCTGTGTCATCGCAATGAGGCGCAAGGGACTGCAGGTGGAGGATATCTCCTCGCTCGCGGGGTTGGGCCGGACCAATCGCGGTCTAGCTTTTGTACTTGCGATTCTGATGTTCTCTCTCGCTGGTATTCCGCCGCTCGCCGGGTTCTTCGCCAAGTATTTCGTGTTCCTCGCCGCGATCCAGGCAGGTTTGGTCGCACTCGCAATCATCGGGGTCCTCGCCAGCGTGGTCGGCGCTTACTATTATCTGCGCATCGTCAAGATCATGTACTTCGACGAGCCGGCCGAGGCTTTCGACGACATGGACGGCGAGTGAAGATCGTGGCCTATGCCGCCGCCGCCTTCACGCTTCTGTTTCTGCTCTATCCAGGGCCGCTTGTTTCGATTGCCGCCAATGCGGCCCAGTCGCTCTATTGAAACTTCCCGAAGGCCACAGGCTCGTCCGTTTCGACGAGATCGACTCGACCAACAGCGAGGCGGCGCGCCGCGCTTCTGCTGGAGAGCGCGGCCCGCTGTGGATCATCGCGGGCGAGCAGATGGCAGGGCGCGGAAGGCTTGGCCGCAACTGGGTGAGCGAATCTGGGAACCTCTTTGCGACCCTTCTGAGGACGTATTCTTGCCCACCCACCGCTTTGACGCAGCTTGGCTTTGTCGCTTCTCTTGCGATGCACGATGCGTTGGCGGCGGCCGCGCCTGGTTCTGAAATAGAGCTTAAGTGGCCGAACGATTTGCTTTCGGGCGGAGCGAAGATTTGCGGGATTCTTTCGGAAGCCGTCGGCCAAAACCCACTCAGCGCGGCGATTGGCTGGGGTTTGAATGTCGCACACGCGCCTTCTTCAACACCCTATCCGGTAACCTCTTTGGCTGCACTCGGTCATCGGATTGCCGTTGAATCGGTTTTCGAGCAGCTTGCCTCATGTGCTTGCAAACGCTTGAAGATATGGGATGACGGGCGCGGCTTCTCGGTCATTCGCCGCGACTGGGCTGAGCGCTCGGCAGGGTTTGGAGGAGTGGTGCGAGTGGAACAGGGTGCAAGGGTGCTGGAAGGGATAGCCAAAGGGATCGGCGACGATGGCGCGCTCCTCTTCGAAACGACTTCCGGCCGGACCGTTGCGGTGACCAGTGGCGATGTGCGCTTCCTGGCGCTTGACGCCATGCGGAGCGGGTCATGAGCGCCAAGAAGAAATTCGATCACGGCAACGACCTCGTGCTGCTGCCACTGGGCGGCACCGGCGAGATTGGTATGAACTGCTATTGTTATGGCGCAGGCCCCGCCGATGACCGCTCGTGGCTCATGGTCGATCTCGGGGTCAAGTTCGGCGAGGATTCGGAGCCGGGCATCGATGTCGTGTTGCCGGATGTGTCATACATCGCGGGCGACGGCAAACGCCTGCATGGCATCGTGTTGACCCACGCACATGAGGATCATCTCGGCGCCTGCCCTGGCTCTGGCCGCAGCTCCGTTGTCCCATCTACTGCTCTCCCTTTGCCGCGCAGCTTCTCAAACTCAAGCTGAAGGAACACGGCCTCGACGAAGACGTGCCCGTGCACGTGAAACAAGCGGGCGCGAAATTTACTGTCGGCCCTTTTCATCTGGAATTCGTAAGCGTCACGCATTCGATCCCCGAATCGATGGCGCTGTTCGTCAAGACCAAGCAGGGCAATGTGCTGCACTCGGGCGATTGGAAGATCGACCGCAATCCGGTGCTCGGCGGCGGAATGGATGAAAAGCGCCTGCGCGAACTTGGCGCCGAAGGCATCGACGCGCTGGTCTGCGACTCGACCAACGTTCTGCGCGAAGGCTTCTCGCCGTCGGAAACGGATGTGGCCGATACGCTGTCGCGCGTCATCGGCGAAGCAAGGGGACGCGTGGCGGTCACGACATTTGCCTCGCATGTGGGCCGCATCACCTCGGCCGTGAAAGCCGCGCGCGCGGCGGGCCGTGAAGTGGTGATCGCCGGCCGCGCCATGCGCAACACCATCGAGGCCGCGCGTGCCTGCGGCTACTTGCGCGATGCCGGCGAGTTCCTCGACGAGGAAGAATTCGGTTACTTGCCGCCTGACAAGATTTTGCTCTTGTGCACGGGAAGCCAGGGAGAACCCCGCGCGGCGATCGCCCGCATCGCCGAGGACCAGCATCCCAACATTTCGCTGGAGCAGGGCGATCTCGTGATCTTCTCGTCCAAGACCATCCCCGGAAACGAGAAGGAAGTCTCGACCGTCCTCAACAACCTGGCGCGGCTCGATGTGGATGTCGTGACGTCCGACGAGGCGTTGGTGCACACGTCCGGCCATCCGCGCCAGGAGGAACTGAAGGCCGTGTATAGCTGGCTCAGGCCCCGCGCGGTCGTGCCCATGCACGGCGAGCCCCGTCATTTGCGGGCGCAGGCGGCGTTTGCACGCTTATGTGGAATTGCGGAAACCATTATCGTCAAGGACGGTCAACTGGTGAAGCTCTGCCCCGGCCCCGCGCGTGCCGTGGACGAAGCACCCACAGGCCGCCTTCATGTCGATGGCCGTTTGATTGTTCCCGTTGTCGATGGCCCGGCGAAACAGCGGCGCAAGCTGTCCTACGTCGGCATCGTGTTTGTAGCGCTGGCGCTCGACAGCCGGCAGCAGCTTCTGGGCGATCTCGAAGTGAAGATCGATGGTCTCCCTGCTGGCTTCGAAGACGGCATCATCGAGGCGGCGGAGGTTGCTTTTGAATCGACCCCACGCCCGCGCCGCGCTGATGACGGGAAATTAGCGGATACGATTCGCACAGCGATTCGCCGCCTGTGCGACACAAGCTGGGGCAAGAAACCGGTCGTCAAAGTCGCGATTATCAGGCCATAAGGCCCGTTCTCCGGGCTGAAAATGCTATAAACCAAGCGAATCATGAGCAAACACGTTCCGCCGCCGGGTAACGGCAACATCGACCGCATCGAGTTGAAGGACGCTCTCGAAGAGCGCTACCTCGCTTATGCGCTGTCCACCATCATGCACCGGGCGCTTCCCGATGTGCGCGATGGGCTAAAGCCCGTGCACCGCCGGCTCCTGCACGTGATGCGGCAATTGCGTCTCGATCCCAACACAGCCTTCAAGAAATCGGCCAAGATCGTGGGCGACGTGATGGGCGGATTCCATCCCCATGGCGATCAATCGATCTACGATGCACTGGTGCGCCTCGCGCAGGACTTCGCCTCGCGTTATCCGCTGGTGGACGGGCAGGGGAACTTCGGCAACATCGACGGCGATAGCGCCGCCGCCTACCGCTACACCGAAGCCCGCATGACGGAAGTCGCGAGACTCCTGCTCGAAGGGCTTGACGAGGAAACCGTCGATTTCCGCCCCAACTACGATGGCTCGCTGCAAGAGCCGGTCGTCCTGCCGGGAGCCTTTCCAAACCTCTTGGCTAACGGTTCCTCCGGCATCGCCGTCGGCATGGCAACTTCGATCCCGCCGCACAACGCGGCCGAAGTCTGCGACGCCGCGCTGCACCTCATCAAGTATCCCAATGCCGGCGTCGAGAAGCTGGCGCAGATCGTTGCCGGCCCGGATTTCCCGACGGGCGGCATCATCGTCGATGACCGCGCCTCGATCGTCGAAGCTTACAAGAGCGGCAAGGGAGGCTTCCGTGTCCGCGCGCGCTGGGAGCGTGAGGACCTGGACCGGGGCGCGTGGCAGATCGTCATCACCGAGATTCCGTATCAGGTTCAGAAAGGCCGCCTGATTGAGAAGATCGCCGAGCTGATGGCGGCGAAGAAGCTGCCGCTCCTGGGCGACGTGCGCGATGAATCGGCGGAAGACATCCGTGTGGTGCTGGAACCCAAAAGCCGAACCGTCGATCCCGCCGTGCTGATGGAATCGATGTTCCGCAATACCGAACTCGAGTCGCGGTTTCCGCTCAATATGAACGTGTTGTCCGGCGGCAAGGTTCCGAAGGTGATGTCGCTGAAGGACGTGCTGCGCGAATGGCTCGACCATCGCAAGGACGTGCTGATCCGGCGCACCGGCTTCCGTCTGGGCGAAATTGCGCGCCGCCTCGAAGTCCTCGCCGGGTATCTGATCGCGTACCTGAACCTCGACGAAGTAATCCGCATCATCCGCGAGGAGGACGAGCCCAAGCCCGCGCTGATGAAGCGTTTCACCCTCACCGATGTGCAGGCCGAAGCCATCCTCAACATGCGGCTACGCGCGCTCCGCAAGCTCGAGGAGATGGAAATCAAGACCGAGCATTCTAAGCTTGTGAAGGAGCAGGCGGGTCTCAAGAAGCTTCTCAAGTCCGAAGACGATCAATGGGCGACAATCGCAGCCGAGATCAAGGACGTGAAGGAGAAGTTCTCCAAGAGAACGCCTCTGGGCCGCCGCCGCACCGATTTTGCCGAGCCGCCGGAACTCGATAGCGATCTCGAAGAGGCACTCAGCGAAAAAGAACCAATTACGGTTGTGTGTTCCGACAAGGGCTGGATCAGAGCCATGAAAGGCCACCTCGAAGACTTTTCGAGCCTGGCTTACAAAGAGGGCGACAAGCAAGGTTTCGTCTTCCACGCCGAGACAACGGACAAGATCATGCTCTTCGCCTCGTCGGGCAAGTTCTTCACGCTCGATGGCGGCAGGCTGCCCGGTGGCCGAGGTCATGGCGAGCCAGTGCGTCTGATGGCCGATCTCGACGCCGCGGATTCGATCGTTGCACTATTCGTCTTTAAGCTTGGCGCCAAGCGCCTTGTTGCTTCAACCGAAGGTGACGGCTTCATCGTATCCGAAGACGAATGCGTGGCCACGACTCGCAAAGGCAAGCAGGTGTTGAACGTGAAGGCTCCGGTCGAGGCAAAAGTTTGCGTCCCGGTGTCCGATACCGCCGATATGATCGCCACCATCGGCGAAAACCGCAAGATGATCGTCTTCGCGCGAAGCGAAGTTCCGGAAATGACGCGTGGCAAAGGCGTGCGGCTTCAGAAGTTCAAGGACGGCGGATTGTCGGATGCGCGCGCCTTCAACAAGAAGGAAGGGGTCACCTGGATTGACGCCTCGGGCCGCACCTGGAATGTGACCGACCTGCGCGAGTGGATTGGCGAACGCGCCCAGGCCGGCCGGTTGCCGCCCAAGGGATTTCCGCGAAACAATCGTTTCGGTTAATCGAGTTTCGCCACCCAGGTGTAGCCGCTGTCGTCGATTTCGACGGCCAGCTTGTCGCCGCGTTTTCACGTGCATGTCGTCTTGCAAAGGATGAAAAGCTTGGTGCCAGTGGCTGCCGCTTTCCGGCTCGGTCGAGGTTATTGCGCCGCCAAAATCCGCCGAAAACCATGACATGACGCCATGCACCGTGCCGTCGGCAACGGCGGTCAAGACAACTGGCATTGACGGCGGACAATCGAGATAAGTGTAGGTCCGCACCTCGGCGGTGTGGCTCAGGAAACGATGACGGTGCAGTTCCGAGCGCACCGGAAAATAGCTGCGCGTCGAAAACGTATTGAGCGCCGACAAGTCGAAACCACAGGTATGCCCCGCGCGGTTCAGGTTGGCGATGGTCGCCGACTCGATCAGCGTCGCATGCTGCGTCACTGTCGCCGGCATAACCAGCGTGTCTGGTCCCCTGAGCTTTGCAATGTCGTCCGCAATCGGGAAGAACCCTTCGCCGATCACGCCGCAATCGAGAGTTTCGGTGAACACGACACCCGGTTCTTTTGGCAGAAGGCCACGCGCAATCGCCACTGCCGAACTTTCGTTGATAACGCTGACTTTGTCTGCAAAGCCGGCCTCATCGACGATGCGTGTGGCCAGTTCGGCCAGGTTTGGATTCATCTCGCAGGTGTAAACATGTTCCGCACCATGCCTCGCAAACAGCAGTGCGATGAGGCCAGTACCGGTTCCGATTTCGACGACGCTCTTGCCGCGAAGATCGAGGGACGCGATTGCCTCTTCGATGGCGCGATTACGGCCTTCGTCGTTGACCATCGGAAAGTGCCACGTCGGGAAATCCCGCCGTCTTTCCGCGCTGGACTTCGTGTAGGATTCCGCTGCGTGCACGGCCGGCCGGATACGCTGAACAATCGTCATAAGAATTTCGCCCCTGGATTAAGCAAAACGACTCCCTCGACCCGCTTGCAACGGGCCGAATCCGATACAACTCGAGTTTGACCTCCACGTCAATTTAGTTCGAATTGTCCAAGTGTGGGGTCGAATATTCTGATGTGGTTAACTTTATACTCCACAATCATAAGTCGTATTCATAGTTTCTTATCCAAGCAAAGGGGTGCCGATGGCCGCACTCCCGCAACTGAGGCATAAGTGACGTTGGGAAAGTTTGACTCTAACCTGAAAGGCGCCGCAGACGGTGCAATCGCCATGCAGGGGCAAAAGTACTGGATAGAACGAGGCCAGCTGGTCCCCGAGCCCAAGTTTGCGCCCGAAGACTTGAATGAAAGCCATCGCATTCATCGCTCGGGCGGCGTCCGCGTCCTCACCGGTCCCCTCGGCACGGAAGTGCGTTGGGCGTTATTCGCGCCCAACCTCGCCTCGCTCTATTTTGCGATGGAATGGCTGCAGTCGGTCAAAGGACCGTATGTGTTGCGCTACTTTCTCTCGGGCTGGTTTGAGGAGATTTTCTCCAGTACACGCGAAGCGACGGCCAGGCTCGGCTCCATCATCGCGAAGTGTGACCTTCATCTCACCAGCCGCACTTATGTGAAACAGTTAAATCTCGATACCGAAATGATGCCGCCGCTCCTGCGCAGCACCCTCGCAGACAACGGCGCCGCCGAACAGGAGTACTCTGTCGATTGCGTATTCGAGGAATCGATCGGCCGCTACCGCGTGGCGCGGATTGGGGCCAAATCCGCCATTGCGCGCTTCTATGCGCACACTCCGGTGCCGTTCCCTTGCATAAATGGCGGCTCCTACGACGATACCGTGAGCGCCGCCTACACGTCCGTGCTGCAGGCGGGACGGCCGCGCTACGACCACATCTACTCCGCCATGTCGGCGCCGGATGGAAGCGTCGTATGGATACCTTATCAGCGGGTGATCCTGCCTCGCCGCGACCCGGATGGAAAAGCAAGCGTAACCGTGACATCCGAGATCGCCAAGGTTGACATTCAGATCGTCTGACGTCCGCATGCCGAGCTTTTTATACCTTACTTTAACGGAATATTTGTCTGCCCCATGGGAATGTCGCTGTGCTGCGTACTAGGGGCTTTACGCAATGTATCAGGGCTGTACTGGCGACTTTTGGGTCGCCAAGGGTGAACTTGTTCCTCAACCTGAGGGAGAAACAGGTTTGCTCGAGCATCGAAAACTGGCCAGGGGCGGCAATCCACTGGTGAAAATTTCAGGGACTCCGCAGGGAACGTCCGTGAGCTGGATGGCGTTTGCCGCGAACTGGAGTTCGCTTTTCTTCGCCAAGGAGTGGATCGGAACGTTTCCCGGCCCATACACGCTGCGTTACTTCCTCGGAGGGTGGTTCACCGAGCGCTACTCCGACCCGGAGCGAGCGCGAAACCGCATCGATCAGTTGATTTCCAAGAGCGACGTCCATCTGTCGCAGCGTGTTTATACGCGGCCCATGGAGCCGGTCATGCGCCAGCTGCCTGAAAAATTGAGGCTGACGCTCGAGGCCGGCCAAGCAACAGACGACTCGTCGATCGACTGCCGCGTCGATCAGTCGACCGGCAGCGTCTCCGTGGAGCGGATCGGCAACGACTCCGCGATTGCCCGGGTTTGGGGCATGTCGCCTGGTTCATATCCCTGCATCGGCGGAAACACCTACGACCGCATCGTATCGCGCGCCTACCACGACGTCTTGCAAACCGGCAGGCCGCACTACGATCACATCATTGCCGCTATGAAGCGGCCAGACGGCGAATTGGCGTGGATTCCCTACCAGCGCATTGTCATGCCGGGCGGCCAGCGTTCCTGCGTCAGAGTCGTGACCGAGGCCGCTCCGGTGGCGATAACAATTCTCTAGCGCATAACGCGCTCAAGTGGAATCACTTGAGCGTTCAGTTATGCGCCAGATTCAAATTGCTAGAGCAACTTACCGGCGGTCGAATGACCGCCGGTTGCTCTAGACGTCAGCTCTTCGTCGACAAGCTGCTCGAGC
>JAAURV010000117.1 GCA_012032065.1 Hyphomicrobiales bacterium | reverse complement strand
TGCTGGGGCGCTAGAGCAACCGGCGGTCATTCGACCGCCGGTAAGTTGCTCCAGCAATTTGAATCTGGCGCATAACTGAACGCTCAAGTGATTCCACTTGAGCGCGTTATGCGCTAGCCGTTTCTGAGCCGCGCCAAAAGTTCCGGCGTTGGATAAGAATCGGCGGGAAGCCCGAGTTTGATCTGCACGTCCTTCACCGCTGCACGCGTGCCCTTGCCGATCTTGCCGTCGATTTTGCCGACATCGTAGCCCATATTGGCGAGCGTTTCCTGCAGCGCGACGATTTGCTTGTAGCTGAGCGGCTCGACCTCGCCGTTGCCCGGCTTCACCCGTGGCGCGCCGGCGATGCGCGTGGCGAGATAAGCGGCTGTCGTCGAATAGACCAGCGACTCGTTCCACTTGAGATAGGCGGTGGTGAAATTCTCGTAGGCGAGGAAAGCGGGCCCGTTGCGTCCCATCGGCAGATGCAGCGAAGCCGGAAAACCGTCAGCCTTGATCGGCTTGCCGCCGACGGTCTTGACGCCCCATTTCGCCCACTGCGCGCGCGGATGCTGGACGGCAATATCAGCCTGATCCCAAGGCAGATCGTCGGGAATGCGCACTTCGGTGAGCCACGGCTGCCCCGGCTGCCAGCCATGCTTGCGGAGCAGATTCGCCGACGAAGCAATCACGTCCGGAATGCTGTTGCGGAGATCGCGCTTGCCGTCGCCATCGAAGTCGACGGCGCTTTCGTCGTAGTCGTAGGGAAGAAACTGCGTCTGACCGATTTCGCCGGCCCAGGCGCCGCGCAACTCGTCTATCGTGAGATCGCCACGGCTGATCAGATCGAGTGCCGCCATCAACTGCGGGCGGAATTTCTCAGGGCGGCGGCAATCCCATGCCAGCGTGGCAAGCGATTGCAGCGTCGGCAGATCGCCGATGTTCTTGCCGAAATCGGTTTCGAGCGCCCAGAACGCCACGATCACCGGACCTGGAACGCCGAAGCGCTCCTCGACCGCGTCGAAAATCGCCTTGTGCTTTTTGATCAGAACCGCGCCCTGCTTGATCCGGTAGTCGCTCACCATGCGCGCCTGAAACTCGAGAAAACTCTGCGAGAACACATTCTGCGCCCGGTCGCGCTTGATGATCGACGGGTCATAAGCGACATCGTCCAGCGCCGAGATCGCGGCCTGCGAAATGCCCTGAGCCGCGGCCTCCTGACGGAAACTCTTCATGAAGCCATCGAAACCCTTGGCCGAATTGCCGCAGGTCGCCGCCGATGCGGCGGTTGTCAGAATCGTTAACGAAGCGGAAATGCCGCAAAGCAGCCGCACCAGTCTCATTCGGTTTCTCCTGATTCGCCGTCGCTGGTTCAACCGCTATTCGGCAGGCTGGGCAATTTCAAGGCCGTGACGGATGGCATGCACGCAGTCCTCGACGCTGTGGCCGTAATGCACCAGCGGCTTCTTGATGCCATAGCGGATGAGATCGCGCCGGACATGCACCGGAGCCCCGGTCAGATAGACCGCCGTCCCTTGCCGCCCTGCCTTGCGGATGAAGCTCTGCAGCGAATGCGCCGCCGAATAGTCGACGAAGGGCACGCGGGAGAGATCGAGGATGAATGCCTTCGGCTTGGCGCTCACCCGTTCCAAAGTTGCCGCAACAGTCGCGGCAGCGCCGAAGAAAAAGGCTCCCGAAATGCGATGGATCACGATGTCCGGATCGGTGGCGAACTCGCGCTCGTAGGCGAGCCGTGTCCCGTTCGCATCGTCGGACCTGTCTTCTTCCACCAGCCCACCGTGATGGGTCTGGACTTCGATCGCCTGCGCCATGCGGTGCATGAACAGAAGGCATCCCATCATCACGCCCACGATGATGCCTTCGGTAAGGTCGCGGAAGATGGTGAGCCCGAAGGTCGCCAGCAGAACCGCGGCCTCGCCCCGCGAGGCGGTCAGCAGTGAACGGAACTCCGCCCGCTCCGCCATGTTCCACGCCACCACCGCCAGAATGCCCGCAAGGGCCGCGAGCGGCACATATCCAGCAAGCGGTGCTGCGACGAGAATGAAAACGAGCAAGAAGAGGGAGTGCAGCATGCCGGCAACCGGCCCATGCGCTCCGGCCCTCACATTCGTCGCGGTGCGCGCGATGGTTCCCGTGGCGGTCAGTCCGCCGAAAAAAGCGCACGCGATATTTGCCATGCCTTGCGCCACGAGTTCGCAGTTCGACCGGTGCCGCCGCCCGGTCATTGAATCCGCAACCACCGCCGATAGCAGCGATTCGATTCCGCCAAGCAGCGTGATCGCGAATGCATCGGGGAGAAGTGCTAGAACCTTTTCCATCGAGATCGCCGGAAGCTGCGGCGCCGGCAAACTCCGCGGAATGCCGCCGAAGCGCGTCTGAATGGTCTCGACATCGAGTTGAAGAAACGCCGCCGCGATTGCGGCGATCGCGACAGCGATGAGAAACCCCGGCCATGAAGGCCGCCACTTCCGCAGGATCAGAATGATCGCCACGGTGACCGCTGCAATCCCGGCCGCCGAAGGATTGAGACTAGGCAGTGCCTGCCACAGCGAAACGAGTTTCGGCGCCAGCGCCGCAGGCTCGGGCCCCGCGAGATTCAACCCCAGAAGTTCCTTGATCTGACTGGCGAAGATGATGACGGCAATCGCCGCCGTGAAACCAACCGTCACCGGATGCGGCACATACTTGATGTAAGTTCCGAGCTTCAGCGCGCCCACCGCTGTGAGCATGACGCCGGCCATCAGGGTAGCCAGCAGCAATCCATCCATTCCGTGCCGATCGATGATCGCGGCGATCAGCACGATGAAGGCGCCTGCAGGCCCGCCGACCTGGAACCGGCTGCCACCCAAGGCCGAGATGAGGAAGCCGCCGACGATGGCAGTATAAAGTCCCGCCGCAGGTGTTGCGTGCGAGGCAATCGCAATCGCCATCGAGAGCGGCAGAGCCACGATGGCGACCGTAAGCCCAGCAATCGCATCGGCCTTGAACGCCGCCGCGCCATAACCTTCGCGAAGCACGGTCACGAGCTTCGGCGTGAACAGGTCGTAAGTGCTGGGCGGCGGGGACGTCAGCGGTGTGGTGGTCACGAGGATTCGGATGAAAGTGATTCTGCCCGCTTATAGCGGAAAAACCTCCCCCAGAATCGCGAAGAGCCGCACCGGGGAGGGCGGCTCTTCGCTCGGTTGCAGGGAAACCCGGATCTGCACTGAAATGAGGTTCCGTACCGGGGGCGATGCCAGAACCTACAAAGCGCCAATCCAAGGCCTTATCCCCGGCCCTAGGGGTACTCGTTCACTGGGTCAGATAGACCACATCCTCTTGCTTAGATCTGCTGCATGCCGAGGGATTATAATGCGGCACAACCTCCGCCGGTTCCAGAAAAGGCGTGGCGGCCGAGTATGGCTCGTTGAATTTGCGTTCAGCGGAATTTGCCAGCGGCAAGGAGTCTTCACCCGGTTCCGCAACCCAGGCGCTATGGTTTTGGCTCTCCAGAGGCGTCACGGTATCGGCAGTCGCGATGCCGCAAAAGACCGGAAACGCCGCTAAAACAAAGAATATCTCGCGAACCATGACCATTCCTCCCATGCTTAACGATTGGTAAATATAACGCATTTCAATCAAACTGACAGTCCTTCACAGCCGTCCCGCGAAAGAATATCGTCGCGGCAATCGATAACCATGCGTGGCGCGCAATCCGCCTATGATGAACCTTCTGCATCCATGAGCAAGAATCCTGCCGTTCCAAGTTGTGAACTGCTGGCGAGAACGGCCAGCGGAGACCGACTCGCATTCCGGGAGCTTTATGCGCAGGTAGGCCCCCGGCTCTTCGCTATTTGCCTGCGTTTGATGAAGTCGCGTGATCAGGCCGAGGACGTTTTGCAGGAGACCTTCATCAAAATCTGGGAACGCTCCCACCTTTACGATCCCGGAAAGGGAGAGGCGATGGCCTGGATGGCGACCGTCACCCGCCATTGCGCGCTCGACCGCCTGCGCCGCGCCCCTTCAGGGACGGTTGCCTTCGACGAAGCCGTGGTCGGGGAAGTCGAAACCCGCATGGCGGAACTGCAGGGCAATGCCGGGGACTCGGGCGATCTTCACCGTTGCCTCAAGCATTTGCGCGAAGACTACCGGAATGCCGTAGTTTTGGCTTATGTTAACGGCCTGACGCATGAGGATCTGTCGCGCCAGCTTGGCAAGCCCATGGGCACAATCAAGAGTTGGGTGCGGCGCGGACTGGAGCAATTGAAGGAGTGCATGGCGCAATGAGTGCCGCCCACGACGACGAATTGGCCTCGGCCTACGTGATCGGCACGCTAGACAGCGCCGGGAGCGAAGCTGCGCGCATTCGCATCGTCGAGGACCAGGCATTCGCGGCGCGCGTTCAGGAGTGGGAAACGCGCCTCAATCCGCTGTTGCCGGAAGAACAGGAAACGCTGCCCGAAGGCCTCCTCGCCAAAATCGAAGTTGCAATCGAAGCCTCCGGCGCCGATTTGCCGGGCACCGTCACGCGCCGCGCGGGAACCGGCGAATGGACGCAGGTTTATCCCGGCCTCAACATCAAGGTTCTGAACCGAATCGAGAAACTGAGCCGCCAGACCATCATGGTGAAGCTCGACGCCGGCTGCGAATATCAATCGCACGAACACAGCCAGGACGAGGAAATTCTGATGATCTCCGGCGACCTTATCATTGGAAACCTCGTGCTCGGCCCCGGCGACTTCCACGTCGCACACGTGGGCCGGAAACACCCGGTCCATCGCACCAACACCGGCTGCATCTGCATCATCTCGCAGGCGATCGATTGGTAGTTTTCCGGCCGCCTACCCGATAATTTAACTCAAGGTATGAGTTTTGCCACTGAGGCCAATTCTTACAGAGTCCATCCTGGCAATTCAAAATCCAAGGAGGTCATCATGTGGACACGTGTTGCGCTGTGCCTAGGATTCCTGGGGCTTGTATGTGTGCCTCAAGCAATCAGCGCCGAATGCGGCATGTCGGCCAATTTCACGGCTGCCGGAAACGTTCAGGTATGGAAATCCAGGTCGGGTCCGCCGGCATTCTACTTTCGCACCAACTCCGACGTTAATACCGACGGTTCAGGCCATTCCTATCATCCTGATGATATCGCCGGAAACAACGGACTTGCGCAGAACACGATCTGCAACGGTGTCAGCCGCAAGACCTCGGGCGGCGAGGCTGATTGCCTGTCAAGGTCCGATTGCCAGGCGTGTTTGGATCTCTTCCGGTCCAAACCAAAAGCTGAAATGCTCACCCGGTTCACAAGGTTCTTCTCATCCTTCGCAATTGCCACCAAGGAGGGAGCGGCATGCGTCGTTCCGGAGGGAAAGCCCAATGCCGGTTATTTCGTATCCACGACTGCGTATCTCCAGGGCGGCAAGGCTGTCTGCGATCCGGAGCGTTATCTCGACGCAATGGTATTTCCGGCAATTGCAGTGCCCAAGAAACTTGTATCGAACGGCGTAAAGCTCGGCGACTTCGTGCTGGTGCGGAACCGGCAGAATGGGCGGTCCAGCTTCGGTGTCGTCTACGACACCTCGGGCAGCCGCATTGGCGAAAGTTCGATTGCCATGAACCGCCTGTTGCTTTGCGACCGTGACAGGCCCGGCTGCGAACCGCCGCCTCCTCCCAAATCTTACCAGGAAGCCACCAGGCTGGTTCTCGGTGATGCCGACTACTTGGTCCTTGCCGGTACCGTTGGCGATTGGCCGCAATCGACTGAGGCCGTAACGGCGGCGGCCCGGGCTGCCTTCGAGTCATGGGGCGGCGAAGCGAGGCTCAAGGCCTGCGCGGCAGAGTATGCGGGGCAATAGCTCCCCCTACTCCGTCACCACCACCGTGCCCTTCATGCTGTTGTGGCGTTTGCAGAAGTATTCGTAGGTTCCGGGCTTGTCGAAGACCTGCTCGAAGCTTCCGCCCTTGACGAAGAAGCCTGAGTCGAAGCCGCCCGATTCCTTGCCGGGGGCGCCTGCCGTTACCGAATGCTCGATGTCGTCGCCATTGGTCCACTTGATCATGGTTCCGGCTTTGACTTCGATCGATTTCGGCTGGAACTGGAACAGCTTGATGCTGGCGTCCACGGCTTCGCCGGCGGACGCGTGCACGATCGCCGCGCACCACAGCGCCACGCCGGCGCAAACGATGTAACTCGATTTCATGTTGTCCTCCCTGATCCCAAAGCGGCCGGGACGGGCCGAAGCCCGCCCCAACCTGTCGCCGTTACATGGCCGGGAATTTCTCCGGGAATTGCGCCGCGATCGCGTCGGCCAGCGGATCGGCGATCATCTGCATGTGCTTCGAGGCTTCGCGGATTTTCTGGTAGGCGAGCTTCTGGTCGCGGTTCGCCTGCGCATCCACCACATCCTTGAGGCTGAGGATATGCATCTTCACCAGATCGGCCACCGCTTCCTTCGGCAGCGCCGGCGTTGCCCAGTTGAGGAACGCGCCGAAATCCGAGGCATACTGCACGAGATCGTTCACGGCCTTTTTCTGGCCTTTGCCCGAACCTTTGGCGGTAGCCATGGTGTAGTCGACGAAGAAGCCGATGTGCTTGCGCCACAAGGGCAAGAAGGCTTCGCCTGCGGCATCGCCATAAACCGACCCGATCGCCTTGGCGATGTCCTGCGAGTTCATGTCGAGGGCTGCGGCTGCCGCTTCGAATTCCTTGTTGCGTCCGCCAAGAGCAGCGCCGGTCGTGGCGGCGGCGAGGGTCGCGTGTTCGGAAAGGAGCTGGTTCAGCGCCAGCCGCAAGTCGGACTGAGGTCCCTTGGCCTGGGCCACGGACATCTGGAAGCTGCCGGTGGGTTCAACGGCAGCGATACCGCCAGAGATCATCATCGCCGACAAGGCCGCTGTCATTGCAAGTTTCGTCACGGTCATGGGCTATCTCCTGTGAGCCGGGTTGTCTCTCCCGTCACGCCCATCTACGGTCCTTCCACCATGCGGAGTTTCAGGAGCCGCCCATCACAATCATTTGCTAACGCTGCCGGGGAGCGCCGCGAAACTTTTCGTGGCAACCGCCCGTTATTGCGGGCTGCAATTTGACAATCCGCCTCCGAAGCAGGCGGCATTGTGGCGGAATTTCTCCGCTTGCCCCTGCGCGAAAGCGCCATACTCCACCCAATCCATGGTCTTTGGCATGGCGGCGATGTCGGAGGCATTGCCCTCGCGCCAATAGGAGAGCGCGATCTGGTATCCCAGCGGCTTGAACCGGGGAATCGCGTTGTAGTTGGCGCCCGGCGGGCCATCGCGTCCCGGCAGCGCGCGCCTTGCGCCCAAGTAACCCTTGAAGGTGTAGAAGGCGTCCGATGGCGGCAGGAACCTCAGCTCGTAACTAGCCTCCATATCGGGTTCCGTGACATCGCTCGCGGCCATCATCGGTTTTGAAGCAGCGCCAATCATATACGCAAAGCTCCGTGGCTCGAGAAACGATACCGCAGGCCGGAGCGTCCTTCCCTCCTTGTGCGGATAGAGCTCGTTCGAGCGCAAGGCAATGTCGATGAGGGGCCGCCCATCGGCGGGCAGTTCCACGCCTTCGCCGAAGAGATAACTCCGCTGATAGTTGTGCTGCATCATCATGAGGCCCAACGGCTTGCCGCTCGCATCGAGCAGCATGGACACCGCCGTATAGTGGTCGAGCTGGTGCCAGTCCTCCGCGTCGCCCACCAGCCGCGCGCCCAACTCCTGCCACCAGGAGATTCCGGCGGGCAGCCCCGAGTGCCGGAACACCGCGTGATAGGTGAGCACGATGAGAGGCATCTTGAGCGGCCCTTCATCGGCATTGATGCGATCAATGCGCGCCAGAACCGCCGGCTTTGGCGCGCGGCGTTTCGAAGGCAAGTGCTCGAAGACGACGATTGGATCTTCCTTGTTGGCGTTGAGGACGGCCGGCGTGACTTCGCTGGCGATCAACGCACCATCCGCCTTTCGAAGCGTGCCGCTGGCGATGTAGTCGGCGTAGAAGTCGATGGGGCCTTCGCCATTTTTGGTTTTGAAGAATCTGGGCATGTGCCGCCTGAGCAGTTGTCGCTCCTCATTGCTTGGCAAGGCATCGCTGGACGGGTTGGCCGCGGCGTATTCCGGATGTCCGGGATACTGGGAGAAATTCGTCCCCTGCCGGTCAACCGGCAGAAACCAGCGGACGAAGACCACTCCGAAAGCCAGAACGAGGAAGAGGAGTGCGACGATCCAAAGCCATTTCATCGTTCCTATTTGAGGAATTCGAGCCTATTTGTCAAGTCCGTTATTTGCGGATTCTGCGAGACCCCCGCCCGCGCAGCCAAAACCGCCTGCGATTTCAATATGATGCCATCATCCAGAATTTTCAGGTGATTGGCCGAAAGCGTCGATCCGGTGGTGGTGATATCGACGATGGCTTCGGCGATCCCCGCGGCGGGGGCACCTTCCGTGGCGCCCGCACTTTCGACAATCCGGTAGCCCGTCACCCCCTTCTCCGCGAAGAAACGCCGCGTGAGGTTCCGTATTTCGTCGCCACGCGGAGTCTGCGCCCATGGCGTTCGTAGAAATTCTCCGACACTTCGTCGAGATCGGCCATCGACCCAACA
>JAAURV010000116.1 GCA_012032065.1 Hyphomicrobiales bacterium | reverse complement strand
GAAGACCTTCGGCCACATGAAAGTCTTGTAGTAGAAGCCGCCGGGGAAAATGCGCGACAGGTGATTGTTGATGCTGCCGGCATCGAATGAAAGCGAGGGCCAGCGGTTCTGCGACACGGCGGTCAAGCCGTCGTAGAGTTCGACCTGCGTGGCGCGAAGATTGGGCTCGTGCCGCGCACCTTCGCCAACGCCGGCCAAGGCATTCATTTCTTCCGAGCCAAGGCCCACGACACCGCGCGGGCGATGGTACTTGAAGCTTCGTCCGAATACGCGCTGCCCGTTCGCAAGCACGGCCGAGGCGAGACTGTCGCCGGCAAATCCCGTCAATTGCTTGCCGTCGAAAGTGAAATGCACCGGACGCGCGCGATCGATCAGGCTGCCGCCGGTCGCGAGGCGATAGGGCTTGCCGCTCATGCCTTGGCCCTCGCCTTGATGGCTTTCGCGAAATACTCCGCCCACGGACCTTTGGCCTGTTTCATGAGTTCCTCGGGCGGCAGTTCGGTGATGCCGTAGAAGGCCTTGAACTCCATGGTCACCGTGTCGCGCGCGGCGTGGAACCACTTGCCGCAGCCGCGGTCGCAGCGCCAGCGCTCGAAGTGGAGGCCCTTGGGATTGTGCCGGATGAAAAGATAGTCGCGCTGCTCTTCATCGCTGATGTTGGAAGGATCATGCGTCGCCGGCCGCCGCACATGCGCCTGGCCCCCGCCATGAAAATCCGTTTCGTCGCCTTGAGCGCCGCAGACGGGGCAGGTTACGGTTAGCATGACGCGAGCTTTCTCTCCCTCACGCGAAGCGTGGGGGAGTACCCCGAAGGGGGGAGGGGGTGTTGCAGCGAACTCGCTTTGACACCCCATCGGTCCCGCGGGCCACTTCCCCAGCGAAGCTGGGGAAGAGAACTAATGCGCGACTGCCGCTGCAACGCTCTCATCGATGAGCCGCCCTTCCCTGAATCTATCCATCGAAAATGCTTCCGCAATCTGATGCGGCCGGTCATTGGCCACCGTGTCGGCAAACACGAATCCGGACCCCGGGATCGCCTTGAACCCACCGGTGCCCCAGCCGCAATTGACATACAAACCATCGACCGGCGTTTTGCCGATGATCGGCGAGCGGTCGCCGGTCATGTCGACGATGCCGCCCCACATGCGCAGCATCCGGAGCCTGGAAATGATCGGGAAGGTTTCGACCAGCGCCGTCACCGTGTGCTCGAGCGAGGGGAATGAACCCCTCTGCGAGTAGTTGTTGTAGGGATCGGTGCCGCCGCCGATAACCAACTCGCCCTTGTCCGATTGGCTGATATAGCCATGCACGGTGTTGGCCATCACCACGCAGTCGATCACCGGCTTGATCGGTTCGGAAACCAACGCCTGCAGACACAGGCTCTCGATCGGCATGCGCACGCCCGCCATGTCCATGATGGTGGAGACATGGCCCGCGGTGACAACCGCGATCTTTGGCGTCTTGATCACGCCGCGCGTGGTCTCGAGGCCCACGACCTTGCCGCCATCGCGCTGAATGCCGGTGACTTCGCAGTTCTGAATGATGTCGACACCAAGAGCATCGGCGCCGCGCGCATAACCCCAGGCCACAGCGTCATGCCGCCCCGTGCCGCCGCGCGGCTGATAATAGGCGCCGAGGATCGGATAGCGGCAGGTGGGATCGTCGTTGATGATCGGAACGATTTCTTTCACTTCCGCCGGCGTCACCATGCGGCAATCGAGGCCCGCGAGGCGATTGGCGTGTGCCGTGCGCTTGAAGGCGCGGAACTCGTGTTCGGTCTGGCACAGCATGAGCACGCCGCGCGGGCTGAACATCATGTTATAGTTGAGTTCCTGCGACAGGTCCTCGTAGAGCGATCGCGACAATTCATAGATGGCGATGGACGGATCCTGCAGATAGTTGGAACGGATGATCGTCGTGTTGCGCCCGGTATTGCCGCCGCCGAGCCAGCCCTTCTCCAGGACGGCGACATTGGTGATGCCGTGCTCCTTGGCGAGATAGTAGGCGGTCGCGAGGCCGTGGCCGCCGGCGCCGAGCACGATCACGTCGTAGCCGGGCCTGGGCTCCGGGCTGCGCCACACCGCTTGCCAGTCCTTGTGACCGGTCAAGGCGTTCCTTGCGAGGCTGAAGATCGAATAGCGCATCATGGTGATGGACGGACTCTCAAGCGGCGGTCTTGTCGACGACGCCTATCCTGGCAAAGCGTCGGGGCGCATGCAATTGCCCACCCAGCGATCAGTAGCGACCCGGGCGCGGCCCGTCCTTGGAAAAAACGACCGTTCGGCTCCTCTGCGCGACATGAAAAAATCACTGAGCTTGGCGCGCATATTGACAAAAGGATGACGTGTTTGCGACATGGCTGATTGAACCTGCCGGCGACTGATGAGGTGGGCCATGGCGGACGCGGGTTCGTCACCGACAAACGGGAGCTGGAACGAGGCGCCCGAGCGTTTCGCCTTCGTGCTCGTTCCGAACTTCTCGTTGATCGCCTTCGCATCAGCGATCGAGCCTCTGCGCCTGGCCAATCGGCAGACCGGCCGCGAGCTCTACAGCTGGCAGATCGTGTCCAAGGACGGCCGCGCGGTTCGCGCCAGCAACGGCGTGCAGGTGGCGGTCGATCAAAGTGTCGCGGATGTCCGATTGTCGCCCGGTGGCACCAACCCCACCGTCATCCTGTGCACGGGTGCCGGCGCCGAACATTTCCAGGACAAGGAGCTGTTCGGCTGGCTCACCGCGCTCTACCCGATCTGGGCAAAGTTGACGCCCGAAGCCCACCGCCTCGGGACGCGGCTGGCTTTGACCGAGTTGCTGATGTCGGGGGTCACGGCGACAGCGGACCATCACTATGTGTTTCCGGGCGGACTCGACAATGCGATCGATATCCAGGTCGAAGAGGCCCGCGCGCTCGGCATCCGCTTAGCGGTCACGCGCGGAAGTATGAACCTATCGGTTAAAGACGGCGGCCTGCCGCCTGACAGTGTGGTTCAGGACCACGATACGATCCTTGCCGATTGTGAGCGGGTCATCGGCCGTTATCATGAACAAGGCGAGGGCGCCTGCGTGCAGGTTGCGCTTGCGCCCTGTTCGCCATTTTCCGTGACGCGGAAACTCATGCGCGAAACGGCGGAGCTCGCCGCCCGTCACGGCGTGCGCCTGCACACGCATCTCGCCGAGACCCACGACGAAGACGCTTTCTGCCATGCGAAATTCGGAATGAGCCCGCTCGATTACCTCGACGACTGCGGCTGGCTCAACAACCGCACCTGGCTCGCCCATGGCATTCATTTCAGCGACAGCGATATTGCGCGCTTGGGCAGCCATGGCGTGGGGGTTTGCCATTGCCCGACCTCCAATATGACACTCGCGTCGGGCCGATGCCGCACCTGCGAACTGGAGGCAGCGGGCGTGCCCGTCGGCTTGGGCGTTGACGGTTCGGCATCGAATGACTCGTCCAACCTCATGGAAGGCGTTCGTCACGCAGTATTGATGAACCGGCTCACCTACGGCATGAAAGTGAGCCACATCGACGCCCTGCGATGGGCCACCAAAGGCTCCGCCGCCTGCCTCGGCCGCACCGACATCGGAGAAATCGCTGTCGGCAAGCAGGCCGACCTGGCCCTCTACAAACTCGATGAATTGCGCTTCTCAGGGGCCGGAGACCCATTGGCCGCTCTCGTTTTGTGCGGCGCAACACGGGCCGACAGAGTGATGATCCAAGGGGAATGGAAGGTAATCGATGGGCGGCCCGTTCACGCCGATCTGGAGCAACTCATGTTGGATCACCGTGCCGCCGCCGCTTCCCTGGGCTGAGACACAATCAATCGGAGAATTGCAAAAGCCGTTTTTGGTGTTAATCTCGAACCCTTGTCGCGGTGTTGAAACAGACAGCGGGGGACTGCGGGGCGATGGATCGGGCTTTGGAAGGTTCAAACAAACCGGTCGCCGTCGCGGTTGACGATCTGCATAAAAGTTTCGGACAGCTCGAAGTTCTGAAGGGCGTTTCGCTCAGGGCGCGTGAGGGCGATGTCGTTTCCATGATCGGCGCATCGGGTTCGGGCAAGAGTACGTTCCTGCGCTGCATCAATTTCCTGGAATCGCCCACGAGCGGCCGGATCGAGGTGACCGGAGAGACCATCGCCACCAAGCCCGGCGGCGACGGAAATCTGGTGGCGGCTGACCGAAAGCAGCTTGAGCGGCTTCGCACCAAACTCGGCATGGTGTTTCAAAGCTTCAATCTCTGGCAGCATATGACGGTGCTGCAAAACGTCATCGAAGCCCCGGTGCATGTGCTTGGCGTATCGAAACAGGAGGCCACCTCCCGCGCCGAAGTGATTCTCAACAAAGTGGGCCTTTACGACAAGCGCGACCAATATCCGGCCTTCTTGTCAGGCGGCCAGCAACAACGCGCGGCGATTGCCCGGGCGCTGGCCATGGAGCCGAAAGTCATGTTGTTCGACGAGCCAACCTCGGCGCTCGATCCCGAGCTTGTCGGAGAAGTTCTGAAAGTGATCAGGCTCTTGGCGGAGGAAGGCCGGACCATGATCCTCGTTACCCATGAAATGAAATTTGCGCGCGACGTCTCGAGCCACGTGATCTATCTCTACAAGGGAATGATCGAGGAGGAGGGGCCGCCAAAGCAAGTCTTTGGATCGCCGAAGAGCGGACGGTGCAGACAGTTCGTTGCAAGCATCCATTGAGGGTCGGGCGTAGAAAACGCCGGCGCGAGCCGGCAAACGGCAAACAAAAGGAACTCATGGCGAGCTGCGAGCGGACGATGAGGCAAAAAAGGAGAGAAACATGAAACTAACAAAACGGCTGGTTCTGGGCGTGGCGACCGCCGCATCGATTGCGATGGGCGTTAGTGCCGCCAGGGCCGACTTGGTATTCGCGACCGACGCGGCGCCTTATCCCCCCTTCACCTCGCAAAACGCGGCTGGCGAGTGGGAAGGCTGGGAGTATGAACTGCTTCAGGCGCTCTGCGCCGAAATGAACGAGAAGTGCACGTTGATCCCGATTGCCTGGGATGGAATTATTCCCGCTCTTCTCGAGAAGAAGATGGACGGAATATTCGGTTCCATGTCGATCACCGACGAGCGCAAGAAGCAGATCAACTTCACAAGCGTCTACTATAACTCGGCCGCCGTGCTGATCGGCCCCAAGGGCGGCGACAAGAACATCGCCCCCGATGCCCTCAAGGGCAAGACAATTGGCGCGCAAGCGTCGACCACGCACGCCAACTACGTCGAGAAGTATTTCGTCGCGGCTGGCGCAACTCTCAAGACTTACAAGGGTCAGGATGAGGCCAATGCCGATCTCGCCGCGGGCCGTGTGGATTATGTCCAGGCCGACGGCGTGACGCTCAACTCATTCCTCCAGTCGGACGACGGCAAGGCTTGTTGCGAACTCTATGGCGCGGTGCCGCTCGACGTGGAAGTGCTTGGTCCCGGTGTTGGCGCGGCCATTCGCAAGGAAGACACGGCCTTGCTCGAAAAGATCAATGGCGCGATCAAATCATATGCGGCCAAGGGCGGATTCGAGGAACTTGCCAAGAAGCATGGCCTCAGTGGCCTGCTCATCCTGCCGCCAAACATTTGATGAAATCCAGGCGGCCATTCACAAGGATGGCCGCCACCACGATCTGGCGGGGCTGATTTGCTGGAAATCTTGAGTTTCGGGCGCACGGGGTTCGGCGATGAGTTGGCGTGGGGCACGCTGATGACGCTGTTCATCGCTGTAGCGGCATATGCTCTGGGGCTTGCGATTGGCCAGATTGGAGCCATGGCCAAGCTCTATGGCGGTCCCATCGCCCGTGGCATCGCAGAGGTTTACACCACCGTGATCCGTGGAATTCCGGAGCTGGTGCTCATTCTGTTCCTCTTCTTCGCCGGCACGCGCGGCATCAGCGTTTTAGGAGAGGCTGTGGGCTATGGGCCCATCGATATCAACGGTACTTTTGCCGCCATTCTCGTTCTCGGTTTCGTGCAAGGTGCGGACACGACGGAAGTGATCCGCGGCGCCATTCAGGCGATTCCCGTGGGGCAGATCGAAGCCGCGCGGGCTTATGGAATGTCTTTCTGGCAAATCCTGCGGCGGGTCATTGTTCCCGCGATGTTGCCGAATGCGATCCCCGGCCTTGCCAATCTCTGGCTCATCGTCGTCAAGGCCACATCTCTCATCGTGGTCACCGGAGCAAGCACCGAATTGCTGCAAATGACAAAAACGCGGCCGGTTTCAGCAAGCGCTATTTCCTGTTCTACTTTTTGGCGTTCTGCATCTATCTGGCGATCACCTTGATCTCGAACGTACTCATCGACAGAATCGAGCGCTCACTTCGCCGTGGTCAACAGAAGATGGCGTGAGACAGCGATGGATTTCTCTTGGCTCCCGAAATATCTGCCCCTGCTGTTTAGCGGCCTGTCGATCACGCTTCAGCTTCTTCTCATTACCATGGTTCTGGGGTTCTTGCTGGCCGTTCCCCTTGGGCTCGTGCAAGTAACCGGCCCTCGCTGGCTTGCATCGCTCGCGCGCGGATACTGCACCATCATGCGCGGAACGCCTCTGCTCATACAGCTCTATCTCTTCTATTACGGCTTAGGCAGCATTTTTCAGGGCTTTCCGGAACTTCGGCAGAGTTTTCTGTGGCCGGTCCTGCGCGAGGGTTACTACTACGTGGTCGTCGCTTTCGTATTGAATGAGGCGGGTTACGCAGGCGAGATTTTCCGCGGCGGTTTTCTTTCGGTGCCAAAGGGCGAGCTTGAGGCAGCGCGCGCATACGGCATGAGTCCCTGGAAGGTGCTGAGCCGGGTGTGGCTGCCACGCGCAGTCCGCAACGTCATGCCGGCCCTTGGCGTGGAAACAATCCAGATATTGAAGTCGACACCGGCGGCAGCCCTGGTCACCGTTGTGGACTTGTTCGGCGTGGCAGACCGCGTGCGCCAGGAGACGTACATTATTTATCCGCCGCTGATTGTCTTGATGATTGTCTATTTGGTCCTTGTTTTCATCATCACGCGGATCTTTAGCCGCATCGAAGCGCAAGTTCCGTCGAAACGCTGATATGAAAAGTCAACCGTCAAGCGAGAGTCTGGCGGAACTGCGAGCCATCCGCCACGATCTACATATGCATCCCGAGCTTCAATTCGAGGAGCATCGGACGTCGGCCGTCGTCGCGAAGGAGTTGACACGTCATGGTATTGAGGTGACGCCGGGCATCGCGGGCACCGGTGTCGTCGGCACCATCCGCAACGGCACGTCACGCCGGTCGATCGGCATCAGGGCCGACATGGATGCGCTGCCCATCCACGAAACCACCAATCTGCCCTATGCCTCGAAGACACCGGGCAAGATGCATGCCTGCGGGCATGACGGCCACACCACCATCTTGCTCGGCCTTGCGCGCAAGCTGGCTGCCGAGAAAAATTTCGACGGCACGGTGCATCTGATTTTCCAACCGGCGGAAGAGGACATAAGCGGCGCCAAGCGCATGATCGAGGAGGGCCTGTTCGAGCGCTTTCCCTGCGACGGCGTCTTCGCGCTCCACAATCTTCCGGGCCAGCCGGTGGGGCAGGTGACCGTTCGGCCCGGCGCCATCACCGCCTGCGTCGATATTGTCAATGTCTTCATTCGGGGCGTCGGTGGCCACGGCGCACTGCCGCATCTCGCCGTCGATCCGATCGTCGCCGCATCCGGCGTGGTCATGGCTTTGCAATCGATCGTCGCGCGCAATCTCGATCCGCTCGATCCCGCGGTCATCACCGTGGGCGCCTTCAATGCGGGCTCGATGGCAACCGCCATTCCGGCCGAATCCCATCTCCAGATCGGCGTCAGGACCTGTACCGAAAACGTCCGTGCACTGATGAAGAAGCGGATCACCGAGGTGATCGCGGGTCAGGCCAAATCCTTCGGCTGCGAAGCGGAAATCCAGTACGGCCACGGTTACAGCTATCCGCCCGGCCACAACGCCCCCGGCCTCGCCGCCGCCGTCCGCGAAGTCGCCCTCGAACTCGGCCAGAAGCCCGCCGATATCGACATCAAGGGCCCCTACATGTTCTCGGAAGACTTCGCCTACATGCAGCAGACAGTGCCCGGCTGCTTCCTCGGCATGGGAAATGGCGCACCCGCGGTCTTCACGACTCCGGCTACGACTTCAACGACAGCCTGCTGGAGAAAGCCCCCGCCTTCTGGGCCAAGCTCGTGGAGAAGATGCTGCCCCGTTCATGAAACGCTGGTGAGCCCGGCGCGGATCGAACGCGCGACCTACTGATTAAAAGTCAGACGCTCTACCACTGAGCTACGGGCCCTTTTGAAAGGCGGGCGGACCATAGTTGCGGTGCACCAAAGGGTCAATAGCGGCAAATCACGCATTCGCCACATCCCGCGATAGACTGCGGGCGAATCGGTTTGGCCCAATTTCATGATTTCGCGCAGGTCTCTCATCGCTTCGATTCCCTGTGGACTGGCGGCTTGCCGGCTTTCGCTCGCCCAGGCTCCGGAGGGGATGCCAGAGCTTCGTGCTGAGCGGGCCGGTTTGCCGGTGCTGGAGGGCGGTGGCGGCATCGATGGGCTGTCATTCGCGAAGGGCGATGACGCTACCATCTTGCGCG
>JAAURV010000115.1 GCA_012032065.1 Hyphomicrobiales bacterium | reverse complement strand
GGCCGTGCTCGATGATGATGCGGGTCACAAAGAGATCCGTCCGTACACTAAGATTATTGCGGCTCATGGCTGGTTTGAGATAACCTACTGCCGTGCTGCAGCGCCTGCCGTTGAGCGTCGTTGTCTGATAGAGACCGGCGCCTTCCTGTTTCCCGGAATTGAAATCGGGATTGTACGGCATTCCATAATCCATGCAGCCCTGCACATAGGCGAGCGACACGCGGTTAGGCGAGGCCAAATCGGAAACGCCAAGCGGCCCGTCCACGCCGTGATCCTTGCCGCCGAGCCTGGTGTTTCCTTCCGACTTCACGAAATAGGGCAGCAGATCCTTGTATCCCCAACCCTTGCAGCCGTGATCTCTTGCCCAGCCGTCGTAGTCTTCCGGGCAGCCACGCGTATAGATTTCCGCGTTGATGGAACTGCCGCCACCAAGCACCCGCGCTTGCGGATATACGGCGACGCGCGCATCGGCGTGTTTGAGCGGCGAGGTATTGTAGCCCCAGGTCAGCGGACCGCCCGTCATTTTGAAGAAGCCCACCGGCATGTGGATATAGGGATCGGTGTCGCGGGGGCCCGCTTCGATCAGGAGCACCCTTGCATCGCCGGATTCCGTCAGTCTCGCCGCCATCACGCAGCCCGCCGAACCGCCTCCAACGATGATGTAGTCGTACATGCTTGCCATTCCGCTCCCGGTCCTTTATAAATAACCAGTTGGTTATTTCAAGAGGGAAATGTGGGCAGGCCAACGGCCATCAAGCAGCGCGATCCGATCGCCACGCAGAAGCGCATTCTGCTGGCGGCGAAGGCGGAATTTTCGCGCAAAGGACTGGGCGGAGCCAGGGTCGACGCCATCGCGGCGCGCGCCCGCAGCAACAAGCGCATGCTCTACCATTATTTCGGGAACAAGGAGGACCTGTTCACCCGCACGCTCGAAAACGCCTATGGCGATTTCCGCGCCGCCGAGGCAGCGCTCGAGATCGAGAAGGACGATCCGGCGACGGCGCTGCGCCGCCTGATGCAATTCACCTGGGACTACTATCTCGCGAATCCCGAATTCATCACGCTGGTCAACAGCGAGAACCTGCACAAGGCGCGGCACTTGAGAGCGTCACGTTTGATCGCGGAGATCAACAAGAATTTCGTGGCGCGCATGCAGGCGCTCTTGAAGCGCGGCGCCGCTCAAGGGCAGTTCCGCAAAGGCCTCGATCCCGTGCAAATCCTCATCGCGCTGGCGGGTCTTGGCTTTCACTACCTCAACAACCGCCACACCGGCGAAATCGTCTATGGCCGCGAACTGATGAACGGGACGGCGCTGCGCGAACGCGGACGGTTCAACATCGATGCCATTCTCAGAATCGCGTGCACACCGGAGACGCTCTTGAAGATGAAGGATCGCAATTGATGGGCCGCGTTTTGGTGACTGGAGCGCGGCGCGGAATTGGAAGGGCCACGGCGCTCGCGTTGGCGGCCGAAGGGTTCGACGTCGCGGTGGCCGACCTCGAAGCAGGAGACGACCTGAATAATGTCGCCGCCGAGATCGAAAAGATTGGGCGGAATTCCGTGGCGCTGGCCTGCGATGTTTCGCGCATCGACCGGCATGCGGCGTTGCTCGATCACGCGGAGAACGCGATTGGGCCGCTCACCACGCTCATCAACAACGCCGGCGTCTCGGTCGTGTCGCGGGGCGATCTTCTCGATGTGACGCCCGAGAGCTTCGACCGCTGCCAGGCGGTCAACACCCGCGGCACGTTTTTTCTGACGCAGGCTTTCGCGGCGCGCGTCCGCAATGTGAAGCAGGACGGCCATCGCAGCATCGTCAACATCTCCTCGGCCAATGCGACAGCGCCTTCCATTGCGCGTGGCGAATATTGCATCTCCAAAGCTGGCGCCGCCATGATCACCCGGCTTTTCGCGGCCAGACTGTCGGACGAAGGCATCGGGGTTTACGAGATCCAGCCGGGCTTTATCGAAACCGACATGACAGCACCTTGAAGGCGAAATACGATGCGCTCATCGAAAACGGAATGACCGTCATCAAGCGCTTCGGCAGACCGGAAGAGGTGGCGCGGATCGCAGTGACGCTGGCCTCGGGGCTTCTGCCTTACACATCGGGCCAGGTCATCTTCGCCGATGGAGGCTTGCTCAGCGTGAGGTACTGACCATGAAAATCAAACTCCCCGATCAATCCGGCAAATCGCGCGACTACAGGCTTTCTGGCAAGCCAGTTCCCGTAATGAAACCCAAAGCGCCCTTCAACCGCATTGCCTTTGCAGCGGCCCATGTGGTGGCCGACCCCTTCGCCGATGCCGATCCTTCCGGGCCGCCCGCCATCGACTGGAAGGCAACGCTCGCCTATCGCCGCCATCTTCTCGATCTGGGCTTCGGCATCGCGGAAGCAATGGACACATCGCAACGCGGCATGGGACTCGACTGGCCGAATGCGCTCGATCTCATCCGCCGCTCGCTCGATGCGGCGGGAGCGCGCGGAAATCTGATTTACTCGGGCTGCGGCACCGATCATCTCGATCCCGCCGCGGCGCGAAGCATCGACGATGTGATCCGGGCCTATCTGGAGCAGCTTCACGCCATCCAGAAACTTGGCGGCCGCATCATCATGATGGCGAGCAGGGCTCTTGCCCGTATCGCCCGCTCGCCCGACGATTACGCCAAGGTCTATGCGCGCGTTCTTGCCGAAGCGGACCACCCGGTGATCCTGCACTGGCTGGGCGAGATGTTCGATCCGGCCCTCAAGGGGTATTGGGGCGGCGAGGATTTCACGCGCACCATGGAGACAGCGCTGGGCGTCATCGCAACCAGCGTCGGCAAGGTTGATGGCATCAAGATCTCGCTGCTCGACGACGCCAAGGAAGTGAAGATGCGCCGCCGTCTGCCGGATTCGGTCAAGATGTATTCCGGCGACGACTTCAATTATCCCGATCTCATCGAAGGCGATGCGCATGGCCATTCGCATGCGCTGCTCGGCATTTTCGATGCCATCGCGCCCGTTGCCTCCGCGGCTCTTTCCGCGCTCGCCAAAGGGCGCAACGAAAAATATCACGCGCTGATGAACCCGACGGTTCCGCTGTCGCGCCTGATCTTCCGCGCGCCCACGCAGTATTACAAGACCGGCATCGTGTTTCTCGCCTGGCTCAATGGCCATCAGAAACACTTCGTGATGGTTGGTGGCGCGCAGTCGATGCGGCCGCTCACTTATTTCGTCGAGCTGTTCAAACTCGCGGACAAAGCGGGGCTGCTGCGCGATCCCGAACTCGCGGTGAAGAGGATGAAGAGCCTGCTCGCCGTATATGGCGCCTGATGCACGATCTCGCGGACCACCCCGAACGCTGCGCCATCAACACGGCAACGCTCGGCTTTCAGGCGCCCATCGAAGATGTGATCGATGCGGTGGCCCGCGAAGGCTTCGGCGGCATCGCCCCATGGCGGCGCGAAGTCGAAGGCAAGGATGTGGCGGCAGTCGGCAAGCGCATCCGCGATGCCGGCCTGAAAGTCACTGGTTATTGCCGCAGCACTTACATTCCGTCGCCAACCAAGGAAGGCTGGCGCGCGAGTGTCGAAGCAAACCGCCGCGCCATCGCCGACGCCGCGAAACTCGGGGCGCGCTCTTTTGTCATGGTGGTGGGCGGCCTCGCCGAAGGTTCGAAGAACATCGCGGCCTCGCGGCGGCAGGTTGAGGATGCGTGCGGCCCACTCCTCGAGTTTGGCCGTTCGGCAGGTGTCCGCATCGCTCTGGAGCCACTACATCCGGTCTACGCAGCAGATCGCTCGTGCCTCACGCTCATCTCCGAAGCGCTCGATATCTGTGATCGCATCGAAGGCGACGTAACCGATCCGTGGCTCGGCGTCTGTCTCGATGTCTATCACATCTGGTGGGACCCAAATCTTGTCCGCGATGTCGCGCGGGCCGGAGCGGGCAGGCGAATCTTCGGTTTTCATGTCTGCGACTGGCTTCAGCCCACCCGCGATCCACTCAATGATCGCGGCATGATGGGCGATGGCGTCATCGACGTGCGCGGCATCCGGAGTCTTATCGAAGCCGCGGGTTACGCCGGCCTGGTCGAAGCCGAAATCTTCTCTGCGCTCGACTGGTGGAAAACGCCCGATCGCCGAAACTCTCAGCGTGTGCAAAGAGCGGTTTGCGAAGGCGACGTGACGGCTGAAGCTGGCGCAAATCGCCTCACCCGCCTCGCGCCGCAATCAGGCCGAAACCCGATGGCTCATAGCCAGATGGTTCAAGAACCGCGATTGCAAGAAAATTCGCTTTGCAAGGCTTCAGAACTTGCTAAGGAGACCGTGCTTTCATGCAAATCATCAGGCGCTAGGGATAACCCAAAACGCCGCCGGAGCCCAATATCTTGCACATCGACAATTCTGCGGCTGAGCGCCCATCATGGGGCTCGCGCCTTTCGGCATACAAGACCCCCGACAATTCCCGCGCCGTTCTGGAAATCCTTGTCACAATCGGGCCTTTCATAGGACTGTGGTGTTCGATGTGGATGTTCGCATCGGTCAGTCCGTGGCTGTCGCTTCTCCTGGCACTGCCAACCGCGGGCCTTATGGTCAGGCTGTTCATGATCCAGCACGACTGCGGCCATGGCGCGATGTTCACCTCGCGCCGCGCCAACGATTGGGCCGGGCGTTTCATCGGTGTACTGACGTTGACGCCATACGATTTCTGGCGTCAGTCGCATGCGGCGCATCATGCGGGCTCCGGCAATCTCGACCGCCGGGGTATCGGCGACATCGACATGCTCACGGTGCGCGAGTATTCGGCACTCCGCCCGCGTTCGAAATTGCGTTACCGGCTTTACCGCCATCCGCTGGTGCTGTTCGGCATCGGGCCTGCCTATCTTTTCGTCTTCCGCCACCGCTTGCCGTTTGGCGCCATGCGGCAAGGGCCTATGCCATGGCTTAGCACGCTATTCACCAATCTGGGCCTTGCGGTACTGGCCGCGCCGCTCATCTATCTGATTGGCCTTGGCCCATTTTTGCTCATTCACCTGCCGGTGGTTTTGATCGGCGCTTCAGCCGGCGTCTGGCTCTTCTATGTGCAGCACCAGTTCGAGCGCACCTATTGGGATCGCGAGCCGGACTGGTCGCATGCACAAGCGGCGCTCCATGGCAGTACCTTCTACGACCTGCCGCAGCCCTTGATGTGGTTCACCGGCAATATCGGCATCCACCACGTGCATCATCTCTCGAGCCGCATTCCCTTCTACCGGCTGCCGGATGTGATGCGCGATCATCCAGAGCTCGCGGGCATCGGCCGCATCACCCTTTGGCAAAGCCTCAAATGCGTGCCGCTCACCTTGTGGGACGAAGAAAAGCGGAAGCTCGTATCCTTCCGCGGTGCAAAGCTGGCGATGGTGGCTTGACGCTCGTGGGAAGGATGAAAGCGCCGTTCTCAATCCACCGTCCCCGTCGCCAGCGGATCGGCGCGGGTGATGCGCATGATCTGGCCATCCGAACCGTCGGTCATGACATAGAGCGCCTGGTCGGGGCCTTGCACCACATCGCGGATGCGCCCGCCCGCAGACTCGAACAGCGCTTCCTCGGCGGCAACGCGGCGGCCATCGAGTTCAAGGCGCACCAGTTTCTCGCCGGCGAGCGCGCCTACGAAAGCACTGCCTTTCCATTCCGGGATTGTGTCGCCGGTGTAGAAGGTTAGCCCCGATGGCGCGATGGAGGGATCCCAATAATGCACCGGCTGCTCCATGCCGTCCTTCGCCGTGCCAACGCCGATCTTGGCGCCGCTGTAGTCGCGGCCATAGGTGATGACCGGCCAGCCGTAGTTCTTGCCGGCCTCGACCGCGTTCACTTCGTCGCCGCCGCGCGCGCCATGTTCGGCGGTCCACAACACGCCGGTTTCCGGATTGAGTGCCGCGCCTTGCGCGTTGCGATGGCCCATCGACCAGATCGTGGGCAGCCATCCCTCGACGCCAGCGCCGCGGCGTGCCATCGGTCTCGATGCGATGCACCTTGCCGATCCCCGTTGCAGGGTCCTGAGCGCTTTCACTCCGGCTGCCGCGGTCACCGGTCGTGATGAAGAGCGCTCCCTCGCGGTCGAACACCAGCCGGCAGCCGAAGTGCCGGCCGGATGAAACCGCGGGCTCCTGACGGAAAATCGTCTTGCCGTCCTTGAGCTTCGCAAAGTCTTCGCTCAACGTCGCGGCCATCACTGCCGTCGAACTTCCGCCATCGCCTCGCGCGGAGTGGCAAAGATAGATGCGGCGGTTCTCCGCGAAGGCAGGATCGATGGCGAGGCCGAGAAGCCCGCCTTGGCCGCCCGTCACAACATCGGGCGTTCCGGAAATGGGTTCGGAAACCGAGCCACCGGCGTTGATGCGCCGCAAGGAACCGGGCCGCTCGGTCACGAGTTTCGAACCATCGGGCAGAAACGCCAAGCCCCATGGATGATCGAGACCTTGCGCCACGGTCTCGACGCGGATGTCCACCTTCCGCGTGCCAATGACTTGCGTCTCCGCGACTGCGGCAGTGGAGAGGGCGGTTGAGATGCCCAACAGGGCGAGAAAGTGCGGTCGCATGTACGCCTCCGGTCGATGTTTCACCCAACATAGGATGGATGGCGCGGCGTCGAAAATGAACATTCTGTCATGACGGCGAAGGCATGGGCCGCCGCCGCGAGGCTTGTCCCTCTGGCGCACGGAGACAGAGCATTCCGCCGCCAGAGCGGCCGGCTGTTCATCCGTGTACGGATCAAAATTCACTCCCAGACGAACCGAATGCTCCGGATCAGCCCGTCCCGCACCTCATAGATGGCGATGAGGCGCACGGGGCCACCGGACAGCCCATGAAGCTCCTCGAAGTCGATGGCGAACTCGCCTGCGTCCATCCGGTTGATGATGGTGCAATGAAGAGAGGGATTTGCGAAGCGCGCCGCGTAGAATTCGCGGATCGCCGCCGCGCCTCTCACAACATCCTTGCCGGTGCGGAGGTCGTGCGTGAAGGCATCATCCGCAAACAGCGCCATATACGCCTCGATGTCGTGGGCGTTGTAAGCTTCGAGCTGAAGATTCGCGATCTCGCGGGCGGTTGCTGCGGTCATGGCTGTTTCCTGCCTCCTGCGGCGGCGTTTTGCGCATATCGGCGGCAAATGTGGGCGGAAGTCAATCCATGCGAGCGCCGCGGGCATCCCGAACTGACACTTGCAGATCGCGTTTGGATGCGGAGAGCCGTCGAACGTCTTCCATGCAATCCTTCTCGGAATGTCGAAGCTGTCAAGGACGCGCTTTGCGCGCCGCGAAGCGGCCTTCGGTCCTTGACAGCTTCGACATTCCGAGAAACTTTCATGGAAGACATTCGACGGCGGACTTTGTTCTGAAAATCAGCCCCGCAGGGCCTCACGTCAACCGGGCCATGCCAACAGACCAAGGTCATGAGTCAGGCCTGCGAGCCGCTGGTATCAGCTATGGCGCGAAAGGGAACGTGGTGTTGTGGTGCAGCCGGAGAATCTATTTGCCCGATCGAGAGGCAGCTTTTGGCTTCCGCCCGGCTGCGCGGGGCACGGGGCCGCGTTTGGCGGGAGCCAGCGTACGGCCGGTTTTCTTCTCGATCCTGGCGATGAAGGCGGCGACCCGCGCGGCCGGCCGATGGTTTCGTCGGCCCGCACCGTGAGGCTGTCCAGCTCTTCGCCGCCAGCGCCCAGAAACGCCCTGATGCCGGGAAAGCGGCCGCGCATCGGACCGGTGACCGTCAGCCCGTCGTCCACCCCCTTCAGATAGGCGCGCGCGACGACCAGCGCCAGCGCTCCGGCGCATTGGCCAGCTTCGCCGCCACCGGACAACGCAGAATGTAGCGGAAGGCGGCGGCAAGATGCGCCTCGTCCATCACCGCCGAGCCATAACGCCCCTGCCAGAAATGCCCGCTGCGCTTGCGCCTGGCGTTGACAGTTCCGGCATAGTGCCGGTGCGTGGGCGCCAGCACGGCGCGAATGGCGTCTTCGTCTTGGGGCACGAGGATCAGGTGCAAGCGGTCCGGCATCAGGCAATAGGCCCAGCATTCGACGCCGCCCGCGCGGCAGTTTTCCGCGAGAAGCGACAGATAGAGCCTATAGTCATTGTCCGAAAAGAACACCCGCTGCCGCCCGTTCCCCCTCTGGGTCACATGATGCGGCAGCCCCGGAACCACAACCCGCGCAAGCCTCGCCATGGCAAGACGCTAGCGCAGACCGACAACAGCGTCAATTGAATGCACTGTCACCGTGATCCCACAGTCCAATCATGTCACTGTAACCAACCTTGCGGTAATGTCATTGTTTCGAGCCTGTCATAAAACTCGTGATCGAAGGTCGTGCACTCTGGTGCAAGTTCGACTCTGTTTCGCAGCCAACATTCAGATTCAATGCGATTCTTGGGAAACCCATGATGGCCATAGGTAAACGCATTGCTCCAAAGCCGACGCAATTGCATATCAGCGGACGCTTGAAAAGTATGGGGCGGAAATGGTCCGTTCACCGACTTTATTCTTTTCGCGCATCGCTTTTCGTCGCGGCCCAAAGCAACGATTGAAAGTCATCTGACGTATAGCCGCAGTACGAGTCCTGACCCTGTTTTGATCGGTCTAACTCTT
>JAAURV010000114.1 GCA_012032065.1 Hyphomicrobiales bacterium | reverse complement strand
ACCGTCTCGCCAAGCGTCGAAAAAATCGAGACGGACTCAGAACTCGTCCAGCGCCGCCATTGCCTTGGAGAATCCCTCGAGCGAAATCTTCATCGGCACGCCAAGGCCCGGCGCTTCGTAGATGATGAAGTTGGCGGCGTTGCCTTTGCGCATCTTCTCCAGGGTTTCCTTGGAGGCCTCCGCGAAGGCGATGCAGATTTGCGGCAGGCAGCGGGTGAACGGCACGCGCCCGACCGCGCCGCCGTCGATCTCCAGCGCCACGCCCGTCGGAAGATAAACGCCGATCGGCGCCATCACCCGCATCATGATCACGTCCTTCTCGCCCTGCTTGGCTTTGACGATCACCAGCGACATCCGATTTTCTGGTTCTTCTCGCTGCGCGTCACCTGCACCATGCCGCACTGCTTCTGGCCGGCGGCCTGGCCATCGGTCTCCTGGCCCTTGGCCGGGGTCTCGCATTGAATCTTCCATGAGCCATGGGTGGCCACAACTTCCGCCGCCGCTCCCTTGGGCATCTGCTTGTTGGCGCGCGGGCCGAACTGGGTCTTGCCCGGAGTCTGCTGCTGCTGGGCAAACTTTCAGTTCCGGAATGCGGCAAGACCAGCATGGCCAGCGCGGCGGCTGCCAGGATGCGGAACGGCGCGGTGATTCTCACAGGACAGACCCCTTTTATGACCGGCGGCCTCATACGCCCCGATTCGCCGGAAAACAACGGTGAAATCCAGAAAGTTGCGGCATAAACCCGCAACTTCGAGCCGTTTCGGCGACAATTGAGGCAGAATTGGGTATTGCTGCCAAGCCCTTCTCCGCAATGACGTTTTGCCGCGCCCCGCAAGGTTGCGGGGGGAGGGCGAATGTGGTTGAAAATCTCCCTCCGACTCGGGCCACGGAATGCCCGGAAAGCGAGAGTTCCAGGCGGGTTTTTTTGTCCGGAGGCGGGCAATGATGAGAGGGCAACCATGAAACTGAGCAGGCTTCTGGCCGGTGCTGCCGCCGCGGCGCTTGGCTTCGGCAGCGCGGCGGCATTCGCGGCGGCCGGATACCCCGAGCCGTGGCAGATCGGCTTGCAGGACTATGTCACCCCGGTCGTGACGGCATCCGCTGGCTGCACAACTATCTCCTGGTGGTCATCACGCTCATCACGCTCTTCGTCATGGGGCTGATGCTCTATGTGATGGTCAAGTTCAGCGCCAGGAAGAACCCGGTTCCCTCAGCCACGACGCACAACTCGCTCGTCGAAGTCTTGTGGACGGTGATCCCGATCCTCATTCTGGTGTCGATCGCCATTCCCTCCTTCCGCCTGCTCTATCTGCAGCGCGACATTCCCGCCGCGGACCTGACCATCAAGGTGATCGGCAATCCGTCGTGGAACTGGACTTACGAATATCCCGACCTCGGCGTCGACGCGGAAGGCAATGCCAGTGTGAGCTTCACCGCCTACTTGTTGCCTAGGGCCGAAGCCGAGCAGAAGGGCGTGCCCTATTTGCTCGCGACCGATGTTCCCATGGTCGTCCCCGTGAACAAGACGGTGAAGATGATTGTCACTTCCGATCCGGAAGGCATCATTCACGCGTGGACCATTCCTTCCTTCGGCATGAAAATGGACGCCGTGCCGGGCCGCCTCAACGAGGACTGGTTCCGCGCCACCAAGGAAGGCGTCTACTACGGCCAGTGCTCGGAACTCTGCGGCAAGGACCACGCTTTCATGCCGATCGAAGTGCATGTGGTGTCGGAAGCCGACTACAACGCCTGGGCCGAAAAGGTGAAGACGGCAGGTGCTGAAAGCGCGCGCGATTTCCTGTTCGCCAAACTGAAGGCTAAGGGCCAGTTGGCCCAGAACTGATTTTCGAGAGGCAAGACCGATGGCACACGCAACCGCTGCCCACGACGCGCACGATCACGGCCACCCGACCGGCTGGAGGCGCTACGTCTATTCCACCAACCACAAGGACATCGGCACGATGTACCTGATCTTCGCGATCATCGCGGGGATGATTGGCGGCGCGCTGTCGATCGCCATGCGCATGGAGCTGCAGGAGCCGGGCATCCAGATATTCCATGGCCTCGCCGCCATGGCCTACGGCGCGGAGGGCGAAGCCGCCCTCGATCAGGGCAAGCACATGTACAACGTGTTCGTCACCGGCCACGCCCTGCTGATGATCTTCTTCATGGTCATGCCGGCCATGATCGGCGGCTACGGCAACTGGTTCGTGCCGCTGATGATCGGCGCGCCCGACATGGCGTTTCCGCGCATGAACAACATTTCCTTCTGGCTCTTGCCGCCGGCGCTTTGCCTGTTGCTGATTTCGATGTTTGTCGAGGGACCGGCCGGAATGTCCGGCGTTGGCGGCGGCTGGACCCTCTACGCGCCTCTATCGCTTGACGCGGGCCACCCCGGTCCGGCGATGGACTTTGCGATCCTCTCGATTCATCTTGCAGGCGCCTCATCCATCCTTGGCGCCATCAATTTCATCACCACCATCTTCAACATGCGCGCGCCCGGCATGACGCTGCACAAGATGCCGCTGTTCGTATGGTCGATCCTGGTGACCGTGTTCCTGCTGCTGTTGTCGCTGCCGGTTCTCGCGGGCGCCATCACCATGCTCTTGACCGATCGCAACTTCGGCACCGCCTTCTTCGTGCCGTCGAAGGGCGGCGACCCAATCCTGTTCCAGCATCTCTTCTGGTTCTTCGGGCACCCGGAAGTTTACATTCTCATTCTTCCGGGCTTCGGCATCGTCTCGCAGATCATCTCCACCTTCTCCAAGAAGCCGGTGTTCGGTTATCTCGGCATGGCCTACGCCATGGTGGCGATCGGCGTGGTCGGCTTCATCGTCTGGGCGCACCATATGTACACGGTGGGCATGGACGCGGACACGCAGGCTTACTTCATCGCCGCGACCATGATCATCGCCGTACCGACCGGGGTCAAAATCTTCTCTTGGATCGCCACCATGTGGGGCGGCTCGATCGAATTCAAGGCGCCGATGCTGTGGGCCCTGGGCTTCATCTTCCTCTTCACGATTGGCGGCGTCACCGGCGTCGTGCTGGCGAACGCCGGCGTCGACCGCTCGCTGCACGACACCTACTATGTCGTGGCGCACTTCCACTACGTGCTGTCGCTCGGCGCCGTGTTCGCGATCTTTGCGGCCTGGTATTACTGGTTCCCGAAGATCACCGGCCGCGTCATTCCGGACTGGATCGGCAGCTGGCACTTCTACACCGCCTTCGTCAGCGCCAACATCGTGTTCTTCCCGCAGCATTTCCTGGGGCTGGCCGGCATGCCGCGCCGCTACATCGACTATCCGGAAGCGTTCGCGGGCTGGAACCTGATCTCGTCGCTTGGCGCTTACCTTTCAGCCATTGGCATGGCGCTGTTCTTCTATGGAATCTTCCGCGCTTTCACCAGCAAGGAGCGCGCGGCGGAAAATCCATGGGGTCAGGGCGCAACGACACTGGAGTGGACACTCTCGTCTCCTCCGCCCTTCCACCAATTCAACACGCTGCCTGTGATTAAGTGAGCGACATCTCCGCCAGAACACTCGACAGCGCCGCCGCGGCATCAGGCGGCGGTTCGCTTGAGGATTACATCGCGCTCTTGAAGCCGCGCGTCATGTATCTCGCGGTGCTGACGGCGCTTGCGGGCCTGCTTGCGGCGCCGGGCGGCATTCATCCCTGGCTCGGCTTCATGGCGATCTTCGCGATCTCCATCGGCGCCGGCGCCTGCGGCGCGCTCAACATGTGGTACGACGCCGACATCGATGGCGTCATGAAGCGTACCTCGAAGCGGCCCGTGCCCAACGGTGCAATTGCGCCGGGCGAAGCGCTCGGTTTCGGCATTGTGCTGGCAGGGGCCTCGGTTGTGATGCTGGGCCTCTTCGTCAACTGGGCCGCGGCGGGGCTGCTCGCCTTCACCATCTTTTTCTACGCCGTCATCTACACCATGTGGCTCAAGCGCTGGACCGCGCAGAACATCGTGATCGGCGGCGCTGCCGGAGCCGTTCCGCCGATGATCGGCTGGGCCGCCGTCACGGGTGGCGTCGATCTGGGCTCCATCGTTCTCTTTCTCATCATCTTCATGTGGACGCCGCCGCACTTCTGGGCGCTGGCACTCTTCCGCCGCGAAGACTATGCCGATGCGCGCGTGCCCATGCTGCCGGTTGTCGCCGGCACGGACGAAACCCGCCGCCAGATTTGGCTCTACAGCTTGCTGCTCGCTCCACTCGCGCTCGCGCCATCGCTCATCGGTTTGACCGGCCTCATGTACGCATCGGTCGCCGCGATCATGGGCTTGGAATTTCTGCGCGCCGCCTGGCGCGTCTACACCATTCGCGAAGGCGAAGCCGCGGATCGCGCCTGCAAGAAACTCTTTGGCTTTTCTATCGTCTATCTCTTCGCGCTCTTCGGCGTCGTCATCGTCGAGAAGGCGTTGGGTTACCCATCGCTTCCATCGGTGCTCGGGTGAGCGAGATGGCTGCCAACTCGCCTTTTCGCCAGAGGACATGGCGCGCCGCCGCAAGCGTTCGATTGCCATGGCAGTCGTTCTCTTGGTGCTGGCCGGCATGTTTTTTGTAACAACGCTGGTGCGGCTTGGCGCGAACGTCGCGGAGAGGGCGCTCTGACATGAACGCCGCACCCAACCGCGGCAAGAACCTGCGCGTCGCCGCTCTCGCCGCCGGCATTGCCGTTGGCATGGCCGGCCTCGCTTATGCCTCCGTGCCGCTCTACCGCATCTTCTGCCAGGCGACAGGCTTCGGCGGCACGACTCAGCGTGCAGCGGCGGCGCCGGAATATCCAATCGAGAAGACCATCACTGTCCGCTTCGACGCCAACACCGCTGCGTCGCTCGGCTGGTTGTTTAAACCCGAACAGATCGAGATGAAGGTGAAGCTCGGCGAGCAGGCGCTTGCGCACTACCGCGCCATCAATCACGCCAAGGATATCCGCGTGGGAACCGCCACCTTCAACGTGACGCCACCAGCCGCGGGCGTTTACTTCAACAAGATCCAGTGCTTCTGTTTCACCGAGCAGACGCTCAAGCCTGGCGAGAGCGTGGACATGCCCGTGGCCTTCTTCGTCGATCCCGCGATCCTCGATGATCCGGACGCGCGCGCCATCGACACCATCACGCTGTCCTACACATTCTACCCGGTCGAGACGCCGGGCGCCGCAAGTAACTGATCGAGGAGAGGGACATGGCAGACGCCCACGCGAAGAACCACGATTATCATCTGGTCGATCCCAGCCCTTGGCCGGCGGTGGGCGCCGCCGCCGCTTTCATCACCGCCATTGGCGCCGTCATGTGGATGCATGGCAGCACCATCGCGGTCATGCTCATCGGCCTCGCCGGCGTTCTCTACACCATGTTCATGTGGTGGCGCGACGTGATCGACGAGGCCCACAAGGGCGATCATACGCCAGTCGTCGGGCTGCATCTCCGCTACGGCATGATCATGTTCATCGCCTCGGAAGTCATGTTCTTCGTCGCCTGGTTCTGGGCTTTCTTCGATGCGAGCCTGTTCTCGGGCGAAGCCATCCAGGCCTCGCGTTTGGCGGAGACCGGCGGTTCGTGGCCGCCCAAGGGAGTCGAAGTGTTCGATCCCTGGCATCTGCCGCTGGTCAACACGCTGATCCTCCTGACCTCGGGCACCACGGTGACCTGGGCGCATCACGCGCTCTTGCAGAATGACCGGCAGGGACTGAAATGGGGCTTGATCGCGACCGTGGCATTGGGCGCGCTGTTCACGGCAGTTCAGGCTTACGAATATGCCCACGCCGCCTTCGCCTTCAACCGCGACAACGGCGGCAACATCTATGGCTCGACCTTCTTCATGGCCACGGGCTTCCACGGCTTCCACGTGCTGATCGGCACGATCTTCCTGGCCGTGTGCCTGTTCCGCGCGGTCAAGGGCCACTTCACGCCGAAGCAGCATTTCGGTTTCGAAGCGGCGGCCTGGTATTGGCACTTCGTCGACGTGGTCTGGCTGTTCCTCTTCGCCTGCATTTATGTCTGGGGATCGGCGGGCGCGGTCATTCCGCACGAATAGAACGGGCTTGAGCGGGAACTACTATCCGGATCTGTCGCCGGTCTCGACCGGGCTCGCCGGCAAGTGCCCGCGCTGCGGCAGGGGCAAGTTGTTCTCCGGCTATCTGACCGTCGCCAAATCCTGCGCGAGTTGCGGACTCTCGTTTTCCTTCGCCGACGCGGGCGATGGCGCGGCGTGGTTCGTCATGCTCTTCGTCTGCGCCGTGGGCGTGGGCTCGATCCTCGGCATCGAAGTCGCTTATGCCCCGGCCGCTTGGGTGCATGTGCTGATCGCCATTCCGGTCCTCATTCTGCTGCCGCTCTTTCTGCTTCGCCCCGTGAAAGGCGTTCTGCTCTGCCAGCAGTGGAAGACCTCCGCGCGCGAGGGGCGGATCGCAAAATGAAACGAAGCGTCTGGCCGGTTGTTGTTGCGTCGGCAATCACGGCGCTCTTCCTCTGCGCACTCGGCGGATGGCAGCTGATGCGGCTCTCGGAAAAGAACGCGCTTCTGGCCGGCATCGAAGCAAGGGGCAAAGCGCCGCTCGTCAACCTTGAACAGGCGATGTCCGGGAGCGAAGCCGGAACCGATCTCGAATATCGCCGCATCGAGGCATCGGGCGCATTCTTGGCAAACCCGCCGCTCATGATGCTCGCCGCCTATGAAGGGGGCCCAGGCTTCCGCGCCATCGGCGCGCTCGTGGGCGACGGTGGAATCTTCGTGCTCGTTGACCGGGGATTGCTTCCCGAGGCGGCCCGCGCCGATGTGCTCGCGCGCAAGGCCCAGGGCCCAGTGTTGCTCCGTGGCGTCATCCGGGGGCGCAACGGAGAGCAGGGCATCTTCGATCCCGAGAACGATGCGGCGGGAAATCTCTGGCACTGGTGGGACGTCCCCGCCATGCAGGCAGCACTCGCGGCGCCAACCGAGGCGCGGATCGCGCCATTCGTGATCGAACTCGCGGAATCTCCGTTCACGGACGAATTCCCGAAAGCGCAGCTCGCGGCAGCCACAATCAAGAACAATCATCTTCAATACGCGATTACGTGGTTTGCGCTCGCCATAGTCGCGGTCGTGATGGCGCTTTTGGTTCTCCGCCGCCGCGCCGATCAGTAAGCGGACCGCCATTTTGGTCTCGTGGCGACGTGAATGGCGGCAGGCATCGCGGCCCAAACGAATCCGATCAGCGCAACATAGACCGCAAGGATATGCGCGGCCGGCGCCACATAGTTGAGCTCCGGCAGCATGCCGAGCAGGAACGGAACCATCCACGACATTGAAGAAATGCTGGCGCACAGCATGAGCCCCGCCGTTTCCAACGCGCCGGCGCCATCGAAATAGCGCCGCCCGATCGAATGTTCGAGCCGCTTCAGCGCGAATTTGTGAATGACGATGCCGTTCACGGTGAGAATGGAAACGATGGTAATCTTGGCCCAGAGCTTTGGGTTTGCCGCGAACTCGGGCGTGGTTTGAATGCGCAGCCACACCAGCATCAGTCCGCTGATCCAAAGAATTCCGAGCCCGCAAGCCACGATGCGCGACAGGAAGTGAATGTAGTTCACGGCACCTTGCGTCACGGGACGCGATATGCAGCGCGTGAACAGCATGTAGTCGGCCAGTGCGGCCCCGCCAAAACCCATGACGAGCCCGCCGACATGCACGGCCTTCACAAGGGATATGATCATGTCATTCTCCATCGAACTTGCGCTCAATGATAATCGAGGCGAGATTAGGCCGCAGTGATGAAAGTCACGGGAGCGCAGTGTGAGGATTGCCCTCCCCACAAGGGGGAGGGAAAGTGAAGCATAGCTTCGGCCCCAGGACATCCGTACACAGACGGATTGACGTGGGCGGCCCCTCACGGCGCCGTTTGATGCTCGATGCAGATTTTGGCCGTCTCCGCTTCGGATAGCGGCTGATCTATCAGCATGCAGAGATGCGGCCCCGTCTCCTCGCTGTCGCGGCCTCTCTCGCGGTAGAAGCGGCAGCTCGGACAGGAACCGAAACTCGCGTGGCTGCCGCGCTGGAGTTCTTGGGTAAGCAGCGTCACCAGACCCCTGCCAAGCCGGCGGCGGGTCTTGCCGCCGAGCTCTTCGATGGCGTGGGCGAGCTTGAGCCATGGATCGCGGGCAAGCTGCTCCTGGCCTTTCTCGGTCAGTGTCAGCACGACCGAGCGCCGCTCGTTCTCGCGCACGGCTTTGCCGACGAGCCCCTTGCGCTCCAGCGCGATCACCGTTTGCGAGATCGTTCCCTTGGTGGCGCCGAGATAGCGGGTCAACGCGCCGGGCGAATTGGAAAGTCTATTGGCGCGCGAGAGATAACGAAGCGCCTCCCATTGCGCCGGATTGAGCCCATCCTCATGTTCCGCGGCGCGCGCCAGCCGCGCCAGCCGCTCCATGGCGGAGACGATGGCTGCCCCGCCCGGGGTCTCGTCCTTCTTCGAGGACTTCTCTTTCGATTTCTTCTTCTTCGCCATTGAGCACCATTGGTAGCGAGCCGCCGCCGTCACTTTGGCACGGTGAGTCCGGCGGAGCCAAGCACTTATCGCCTGGAGCACCCGGCGATCAGTTGGAATCAACTGATCGCCGATAAGGTGCTCGAAAATCAATAATTTAGCGCAACTTTCCGCACTCAACCGCTACGCACTTGAGCGCCCGTTGCGCTAGTGCGCCTCTTCCCAGTCCGCGCGGC
>JAAURV010000113.1 GCA_012032065.1 Hyphomicrobiales bacterium | reverse complement strand
GATGGCGAGAACGTCGCGCGACACGTGGCGGATCGTCCGTCCACGGATCGTTGCGTTGAGCGCTTGCCTTGGAACCGCATCGCGCAGTGCCTGGCGCTCTTCGGCGGTCCAGCCCTTGACCAGGTCCCACGCGGCATCGAGGGACGACTGCTCGTAGAGGAGGCCGGTCCAGAATGCGGGCAAGGCGCAGAGCCTGCGCCAGGGGCCCGAATCGGCGCCGCGCATTTCGAGGTATTTCTTGAGGCGGACTTCGGGAAAGATCGTGGTCAGGTGATCGGTCCAGTCCTTCATCGTCGGCAATTCGCCTTGAAGCTGCGGCAGGCGGCCATTGAGGAAGGCGCGGAAACTTTCTCCGGCGCAGTTGACGTATTGGCCGTCCCGCATGACGAAATACATGGGCACGTCGAGGGCGTAGTCGACGTAACGCTCGAAGTTCATGCCGTTTTCGAAGACGAAGGGCAACATGCCGGCGCGGGCGTTATCGGTATCTGTCCACACTTCCGAGCGGAAGGAGAGGAAGCCGTTGGGCTTTCCTTCGAGGAACGGAGAGTTGGCGAAGAGCGCGGTGGCGATGGGCTGCAGCGCCAGCGACACGCGGAGCTTCTGCACCATGTCGGCTTCGCTGGCGAAATCGAGGTTCACTTGCACCGTGCAGGTGCGGAACATCATGTCGCGGCCATAGCGTCCGACCTTATCCATGTAGGGCGCCATGATCTTGTAGCGGCCCTTGGGCATGACGGGTGTTTGGCCCCTCGTCCATGATGGCGACGCGCCGAGGCCGAGGAAGCCGATGCCCAATGCGTCGCCCACTTCGCGCACTTGCACCAGATGTTCGTGCACTTCCTCGCAAGTGTCGTGAACGGTTTCGAGCGGCGCGCCTGAAAGTTCGAACTGTCCGCCGGGCTCGAGCGAGACGTTGCCCTGATTGCTCTCGCCCGCGAGTGCGATGATATTGTCGCCTTCGTAGATGCCTTTCCAGCCGAAACGATCGCGGAGACCCTCGAGCAGCGCCTTGATCGAACGCGGGCCATCGTAAGGCACTGGTTCGAGTGTATCGGTGAGGAAAGGGAATTTCTCGTGCTCGGTGCCAATGCGCCAGTCCGCCTTCGGCTTGCAGCCGCCGGCAAGCGCTTCGATCAGCTGGGCGCGGCTTTCGATGCGCGCGCGGGCCTCTTGGGTATCGGGTGTGGGTCCGCTCAAGGGGGAGGTTCCTGTTTGTGGGAGGCACGATTTAGGGGGCCGCCACCGAACCGGCAAGGCCCCCATTTTTCCAGTCGCCGATCACCGCCTGCACCAATGCAAGGGCCGCAACCGCCGCCGTATCGGCGCGGATGATGCGGGGGCCGAGCGATATGGCGATGACGAACGGCAGCGCGCGAAGCGTTTGCTTCTCGTCATCGGTGAAGCCGCCTTCGGGGCCGACGAGGAGCGCGGCAGGTGGCGAGATCGCGGAAAGGGCTTTGATCGGATCGGCAACGGGCGCTGCTTCGTCACAGTAAATGAGGCGGCGTTCGGCGGGCCAGGCGTCGAGAACCGCGGCGAGCTTTTGTGGTTCGGCCACCTCGGGCACATGAACCAGATTACATTGCTCCGCTGCTTCGATGGCATTGGCGCGCATGCGCTCGAGATTGATCCGTTCCGCAATGGTGCGCTGAGTGATGACGGGGCGCAAGCGGCGGGCGCCGAGTTCGGTTGCTTTCTGCACCGCGTAGTCGAGGCGCGCGTGTTTCAGCGGCGCGAAGAGGAAATCGATGTCGGGCGGCGGCGACGCTTCGGCGAGCCGGCGCTGGCAGACGAGGGTTGCCTGTTTCTTCGTCACCGTCCCGAGATGCGAGAGCCATTCGCCATTCCGAGCGTTGAAGGGCGCGACGGGAGTCGCCGGGACCAAGCCGCAAAACATGCAACAGATAGTGCGCTTGTTCGCGGCCAAGCGCCACCGTCTGTCCTGCGGCAAGTTCGCCGTCGATATGAAGCCGGGGAGTGGTTTTCATGTGCGGCTTGCTGTAACACCGCGCCATGCTTGAAGCCAGCCAAACGCGCATCGCCGACGCCGTGAAAGACCATTGGGCCGAGCGAATGGTTCCGCCTGCGCTTCTGCCCTATGCGCAGTTGATGCGGCTGGAACGGCCCGTTGGCTGGTGGCTGCTGTTGCTGCCGTGCTGGTGGGGATTGCTGCTGGTCGAGATCGCGGAAGCGACCGGGCCGGTTCATTGGTTTTTCGCGCTGTTGTTTGTCATCGGCGCAATCGCGATGCGCGGCGCGGGCTGCACGCTCAACGACATCGCAGACCGCGATTTCGACCGAGCGGTGGAACGCACGCGCCAGCGGCCTCTCGCTTCGGGACGCATCGGGCTCACCCAGGCGTTCGTGTTTCTCGCTGTGCAGTGCTTTGTGGGACTTGCCGTTCTGCTTCAATTCAATTGGTACACTGTTGTGCTGGGCGCGGCGTCGCTGCTGATCGTTGCGGTTTATCCGTTCATGAAGCGGGTCACTTACTGGCCGCAGGCGGTTCTGGGTCTTGCCTTCAATTGGGGGGCGCTGGTGGGATGGGCAGCGGTAGCGGGGTCGCTCTCGCTGGCGCCGCTGCTTCTCTATGCGGGGGGCCTCATGTGGACGCTCGCTTACGATACGATCTATGCGCATCAGGACAAGGAGGACGATCTTCTGATCGGCGTAAAATCCACGGCGCTCAAGTTTGGCGAAAATTCGCAGGTCTGGATCGGCGGATTCTTCGCGGCGGCGATCATGTTGATTTCCGCGGCAGCCGCGGTTGCGGGAGCGGGGCTTCTCTCCTATCTCGGCATCATGGCGGCGGCAGTGCAGGCGTTACGGCAAGTGACCGCATTCGACATGAATGATCCGGCAGGGTGTCTCCAGCTGTTTCGTTCGAACAGGGCATTCGGACTTCTCATCGTGGCGGGATTCTTCGCCGACACCATCATATGACCAACTCTTCACTCTCCATCGCCGAAGCAGCACTCGAAGCGGCAAAGCGCGCCGGCGCCGATGCGGCCGATGCGCTGATCATCAATCGCCGCGCCACCGACATCGGCATCCGCGAGGGCAAGCTCGAGAAGCACGAGTATGCGGAATCGGGGGAAATCGGGCTGCGTGTGTTCGTGGGCAAATCCTCGGCGCGATCGCGGGAAGCAGGTTCGATTCCGACGCGCTGGCGCGGCTCGCGGAGTCGGTGGTGCAATTGGCGAAGGTTGCTCCCGAAGATGAGTACTCGGGGCTCGCCGATGCATCGCAGCATGCGCGTGCGATTCCCGATCTCGATCTTGCCGATAACGCGCTGCCCGATACCGCGAAGCTTCGTGGCATGGCGATGACAGCGGAAGCTGTCGCGCTTGCTGTCAAAGGTGTGAGCAAATCCGACGGAGCATCGGCATCCGCATCGGAACGCCACGTCACACTGGTCACCTCGAATGGTTTCGCCGCGTCCTACCGGCGCACCAGTTCAAGCGTATCGGTCTCGGCCATCGCGCAATCTTCGCAGGGCATGGAGCGCGACTATGATTATTCGGCGGCGATCCATAGTGCCGAGCTTGAGTCCGCCGAGAAAGTCGGGCGCACGGCGGGCGAGCGGGCGGTGCGGCGTCTCGATCCGCGCAAAGTGAAATCGCAGGCGGTTCCTGTCGTCTTCGAGAACCGTATTGCCGCAAGCCTCGCAAACCACTTTGCCTCCGCCATTTCAGGCGCGCCGGTGGCGCGGGGCACGAGCTTCCTTGCGAAGGACATGGGGAAGCAGGTCTTTTCGCGCCAGGTCACGATTACCGACAACCCTTCGCTGCCGCGCCGGCCAGGCTCGCGGCCCTTCGATGGCGAAGGGCTTCAGGGCGAAGTGCTGGAACTGGTGAAGGATGGCGTTTTGCAGCATTGGCTGCTCGATCTCCGGTCGGCGCGGCAACTTGGGCTTGCCTCAAATGGCCGGGCGTCGCGCGGGCTTGCCTCGCCGCCTTCGCCCGGCGCCAGCAATCTGGTTATCCAACCCGGCACAATTACTCCGGGTGAACTCTTGAAATCGATCAACCATGGGCTATACGTGACCGAGATGCTCGGTATGGGTGTAAATCAGGTGACCGGCGAATATAGCCGCGGCGCTTCGGGGTTTTGGATCGAGAATGGCGAGCTCGCCTATCCGGTCTCCGAAATCACGCTGGCCGGCAACTTGCGCGACATGTTCCTTTCGCTTGCCGCGGCCAACGATCCCGACCGGCGCGGCGCCACATCGTCGCCGACGCTCCTTGTGCAAGGATTGATTCTTGCTGGACGCTGACAGGCAAAACATCGACGCGGCGCTTTTGAACGAAGCGGTGCGCGAAGCCGGCGCATTGGCGCACACGTTGTTCCGCCAAGGTATCCGCAATTGGCGCAAGGACGATGGATCCGTCGTCTCGGAAGCCGACATCAAAGTCGATGCGCTGCTCAAGGGCAAACTGCAAACAGCGCGGCCCGGCATTGGCTGGTTGTCGGAAGAAACGGCGGATTCGGATGCGCGCCTCGGATGCGAGAAGATCTGGATCGTCGATCCGATCGATGGCACGCGTTCGTTTGTATCCGGCGGCAGCGAGTGGTGCGTGGCGGCCGCCTTGATCGAGCGCGGGCGGCCCGTGGCAACCGCCATCTACAAGCCGGTGACGGAAGAATTCTACTCCGCGGTCAAGGGCGGAGGCGCGGAGCTCAATGGTTCGCGGATCAAGGTGAGGGACGGCGCCGGCCTCGAGCACGCGCGGGTGATCGGCAACAAGACTTCGCTTGCGAAGCTCGCGGGGCAAGGAATTACGCCGTGGATTGCGAGCGACATACCGCTGCTGTTGCGGCTGGCCTATGTGGCCTGCGGCGTTGCCGACGGAGCGCTCTCGTTGGGCAACAAGAACGACTGGGACCTTGCGGCGGGCGACCTTCTGGTGCACGAAGCGGGCGGCCGCACCAGCGCCACGAGCGGGCGCGGGATGGAATTCAACCGGCCGCAAGCCTGGCAAGACGGCATGGTTGCCGGAGGGCCAAACCGTCACGCCGCGATGATCGGAGCGCTGAGAGAGTCATGAACGCCGCGAAGCCCAAAGGACAATTGCTGCACCTCGTGTTTGGCGGCGAGCTCGACGATCTCTCGGGCGTCACCTTCAAGGACCTGGCGAAGCTCGACGTTGTCGGCTTCTATCCCGACTTCGAATCCGCTCATCGCGCCTGGCTCGGCAAGGCGCGCGAAACCATCGACAACGCGCAGATGCGCTATTTCATCGTGCATCTGCACCGGCTGCTCGATCCTTCGACGACACGACGAAAAAGAAGAAGCGCTGAACCGGCGCTTCTTCCCGGCGGCGATCCTACTTGATGGTGATGCCAGAGGCCTTGAGCGGCCCCTCCAGCAGTTTGCTGTCGCGTTCCATGACGGCCGCGAGGCCCGCTGGCGTGCGCTCTTCCGCATTCGGAACCACGGTGCCGAGATCGGTGAGCTTCTTGGCGGTCGCCTCGTCGGACAGCGCCTTGTTCAGCGCATCGGCAAGCTTCGCCTGAATGCCGGCAGGCAGGCCCTTCGGCGCCATGATGGCGTTCCAGCCGGAAATCTGGAAGTCGCCGAAGCCTGCTTCCTTGGTGGTTGGCACATCGGGCAACACTGGCGACCGCTCCACCGTCGCAATGGCAAGGCCCTTCACATTGCCCGCCGTGATCTGAGGTGCGAGGTTGGTGATCTGATCGCACATGAAGTCGACCTGACCGGCGACGAGGTCGTTGAGCGCAGGGCCTGTGCCCTTATAGGCCACTTCATTGATCTTCGGAATTCCGGTAATCGACTTGAAGAGAATGCACGTCGTGAACGAGATCGATCCGACACCGGCATTGGCCTGGTTCACCTTGTCGGGATTGGCCTTCACATAGTCGATCAGTTCGCCAAGCGTGTTGGCCTGGAAGTCCTTCTTCGCCACCACGAGAATGGGCGTGATTCCGGCGATGCCGACCGGCGTGAAGTCCTCCGCGGGTTTGTACTTCAGGCTTTCATAGAGCGATGGCGCCGCGGCATGCGTTCCCATCTGGCCCATTATCAATGTGTAGCCATCGGGAGCAGCACCCGCCACCTTGGCCGTGGCCGTGGTTCCGCCAGCGCCCGCGAGGTTCTCGACCACGATCTGCTGGCCCAGCGTTTTCGACATGTGCTCGGATACGATGCGGGCAATCACATCGGTTGGCCCGCCGGCCGCGAATGCGACCACCAGCGTGATGGGTTTTTCCGGATAGTTCTGCGCCATCGCGGCCGTGCCCATCAAAAGGGCGGCCGCAAATCCGATGAATGTACGTCTCAGCATGGTTCACTCCCTTGTTCAAGTTTCAGAGTCATTCGGCAAAGGCTTCGTTGCGTTTATTCGCTACCGCCGGCAGCACGGCGATAATGAGGACAATCAGGGCCACAACGAGCAACCCCGCGGAAATAGGCCGTTCGACGAACGTCATCAACGATCCGTGCGACAAATCCATGGCGCGCCGGAAGGCATCCTCCAGCAAGCCTCCGAGCACGAAACCCAGCAGCAGCGGCGCCAGCTCGAAGCCCAGTTTCAGGAGAGCATATCCAAAGAGGCCGAAGAACGCAGTGATGATGACGTCCGCGGCCTGATTGTTGATCGAGTAGATGCCGATGCAGCAGAAAATCAGGATTGCCGGAAACATCAATCGATAAGGCACCTTAAGGAGCCGCACCCACAGGCCGACCAGGGGCAGGTTGATGACGAGAAGCGCCAGGTTGCCGATCCACATGGAAGCGATCATGCCCCAGAAGAGATCGGGATTGCGGGTCATCACTTGCGGACCCGGCACAATGCCGTGAATGGTCATGGCGCCCACCATCAGCGCCATCACCGCATTGGGCGGAATGCCAAGCGTCAGGAGCGGTATGAAGGCGGCTTGCGCGCCCGCATTGTTGGCCGCTTCCGGGCCTGCCACGCCTTCAATGGCGCCCTTGCCGAAGCGCGACGGGTCGGCAGCGGTTTTCTTTTCCAGCGCATAGCTTGCAAAGGGCGCCAGGACGGCGCCATTGCCGGGAGCGCTCCCAGCACCGTGCCAAGGCCGATGCCGCGGAAAATCGGCTTCAGCGACTGGCGGATTTCGGCCATCGTCGGGAGCACCTTGCCGATGGCGCTCTTCATCACATCGCGCGCTTCCGGATTTTCGAGCTCCGGAGCAACTCGGCAAATCCGAACAAGCCCATGGCGAGGACGGCGAAGTCGATCTTGTCCACCAGCGCATCTATTCCGAATGTCAGCCGCTCCTGTCCGGTGTTCACATCGGTGCCAACGGTCGAGAGCAGCAGGCCAAGCATGATCATCGTTATGGCGCGCAAAACCGATCCTCTTGCCAGCACAACGGCAAAGACAAGGCCGGTGATCATGAGCGCGAAATACTCCGCGGCGCCGAAGAGCATGCCGAGCCTGGTGAGCGGCGCGCCGATCGCGGCGACCACAAGGGTTGTGATGGTGCCGGCGATGAACGAGCCGATGGCGGCGATGCCCAGCGCCGCGCCGGCGCGGCCATTCCGCGCCATCTGATGACCGTCGAGTGTGGTGACGACAGCCGTGGCTTCGCCCGGAATATTGACGAGAATGGCCGAGGTCGAACCGCCATACTGGGCGCCATAGTAGATGCCGGCCAGCATGATGAGAGCGCCTGCGGGATCGACTCCATAGGTGATCGGCAGCAGCATGGCGATGGTGGCGATGGGGCCAACGCCGGGCAGCACGCCAATCAGCGTGCCGACGAGGCAGCCGGTAAAACACAAGAGGATGTTCTGCCAAGACAATGCGACACTGAAACCGAGCTCGAGGTTGCCGATCAGGTCCATGGCATCAGTATCCGATGAGCCAGGGCGCCACGGGAATGGGAAGGCCGAGCAGGAAGCGGAAGAGCAGCGTGCACAACGCCGTCAGCGCCAGCGCGAAGGCCAAGAGCTCTGGCCATTTCGTCTCCTTCGAGGCCAACCCCGCCGTCAGTATGGCGAGCGGCGCCGCTGCCGTCAGGCCGATCAATCGCACCGTGAGGCCGAACAGCACAACCGCGCCAAGAATGAAGACGATGGCGCGAGGAGACCACTGGAACACCGCTTCGCCGGAGCCCGCTTCCTTCACGAAGAAACCCGAAGCAGACACCGAGATGCCCAATACCAGCAGAATGCTTGCAAGGACGCGCGGGATGAGGCCAGGTCCGATCTCGGCAAATGTTCCGGAGTCGAGTCCTCTGGTCGCAACGAGCGCGAAGATGCTGACCAGCGCAATTGCCGCGCCGCCAAGCGACCGCTCGGACAGGATGCGGTTTCCCGCCGCGCCGGTGCTCATCGAATCATGCCAAATTCCGGACCAGCGCTCGCGATCACCGATTGCCCTCCCCTATCCCGGCGATTTCTTTTGTTCGGCTGCCGTTTCGGCGATCTAAAACCAATCTCGGCGCAAATGCAAGATTAGAGCGGTTCCGGTTCATGTTGAATCGGGCTGGTACATACCACCCATTGCGCGGAGATTATCGCAACAGGGCCACGCCGCCTCAAGCTCAAGCCCTTCGGGTTCGCGCCCAGGAGGGCGCGAAAGCTTGACCCGGCGCGGCCCTGTCGCATGGCCTCCGGCGATGCAATGGATGGATTGGCATGGCGCTTTCGGCACGCCATTGATTGCTTCCCAGCGGTTCCGCGCCGGACGGCGAGGCTGTCAATGCTTCGCGCCCCTCTTGGGCGCGAAACCG
>JAAURV010000112.1 GCA_012032065.1 Hyphomicrobiales bacterium | reverse complement strand
CAAACATTGCCACCCAAATCGGCAATGCCATTGGAGAAAGTTCCGAACTCGCCGCTCTCACGTAATGTGCGCGGCACATTCGGCATCGCCCCATACTCAGCGGCCCAGGCGAGGCGCGGATCGTCGAAGAGTTTCTTCCTCACGGGCTTCGGCAACTCCTTCGCCGCCAACTGCCACTCCTCAGCCGTCGGCAGGCGAAACGTATCGCCGGTTGTCTCGTTCAGCCACGACACATAGTCCATGGCATCGAAGTAGCTGATCCCGGTCATGGGATAGTTGTGGCCCGCCTGTTTCTGAAATGCCGGCAAGCTCGCGCAGCGGTCATCATCTACGCATGCCTGCCACTCGCCGCGCGTCACTTCGGTGCGGCTCATCAGAATGGTCTTGCCGTCAACAACGGCAATCGCGCGCATGTCCGGACCGCTCGCCTGAAAGATCGCGGCGAGGCCCAAAAGCCCCGCCGCAATCGCTACTGCCGCGGTCTTGAACATATCAACCCGCGCTGGCGATCTGCCTCGGCTTCACGACCTGCGTCATCAGGTCGTCGCTCCACTCGCCTTCGACCGTCACATGGGCTGTCGCGCCCAGCATCACGGCTTCGATGAGATTGTGGTTCACATACGCGTAGACACCCGGCTGAAGGAACTTGTAGGTCACAGCCCCGGCGGAACCGCCGCGGATGAACCAGGTTTCGAAGTTTCGCGCCGGCCGGTCGGCGAACTTGCCGGCTTCCCAAACATAATCCGCGTGCCCGCCGATCAGATGCGGACGCGAATCGCGGTTGGCCTGCGAATGGACGAACAGAACTGTCTCGCCGACCTTCGCGGTCATGGCGTTGTCGCCGGTGAGAGCGCCCTTGGCGCCGTTGAAAACAACATGAGTCGGCGTCAGCGTCTTCATTACCTCCAGCGCATCGGGCAGGTTCTCGGCGGCCGACTCGTACTTCTTGAAGTTACCCTCCTCGTCGCGGGGGATGTAATAATCCTGTTCGCCGATGTAATAGGCGCGGTCGTACTTCAGCGGATTTCCGTCCGCGTCCTTCAAGCCATCGCGCGGCAGCACCATGATAGCGCCATTCATGCCATGCACCACATGATACGGGATCATGATGTCGCCCGGCGCGCAGTGATAGACAAACACGCCTGACTTGGTCGCCTTCCAGCGCAGCACTACTTCCTCGCCTGGCATGATCTTGGTCAGCGCCCCACCTCCAAGCGCGCCGGTTGCGGCGTGGAAGTCGATATTGTGCTCCAGTAGGTTGTTCTTGAGGTTCTGCATGGTGAGCTCGACATAGTCGCCCTCATGCACAACGATCATCGGCCCCGGTACGCTGCCATTATAGGTCATGGCCCACACTTCGGTGCCTTCGTCGTCGATCGTCATCTTCTTCTCTTCGATGACAAGCACGATCTCCACGACCTTGGGGCCACCGCTCGCCACTTGCTCGTGTTCGGGGAAGAAAGGCGGCGCCACCAGCTTTTGCTTCACACGCGGCAGCTTGCTGACGTCTTCCGCGGTCACGGCCACTTCCGCCGTCTGGGCTTTGGCGGCTTCCGTTACGAGGGGAATAGCCATTGCCGCCGCCGTGGCGAGCCCCGTTGCTTGCAGGAAATTCCGGCGTGCCGTGTCAACGCCAGAACGACTTTCATGAACGCTCATTTTTCATCTCCCATTCGGTGATGAACCAAGACTAGGCGCGCCGCGGCAAATGTTGTTTGATGCAGGTCAAAGATTGGGCAGTGCGTCAAACTGTCAATTTCGGGGGAGCTGAATGCCAAAAGCCTACTGGATCGCGCATGTAACGGTCAGCAATCCTGACCAATATAAGTTTTACGCGGAGTCGGCGCCCGAAGCCTTCAAGAAGTACGGCGCCACAATCCTCGCGCGCGGCGGGCCGCATCAGCAGATGGAAGGCAACGGCCGCCCGCGCAACGTCGTGATCGAATTCCCATCGCTGCAGGCAGCAATCGATTGCTACAACTCGCCCGAATATCAATCGGCGAAAGCCAAGCGCAAAGGCGCGGGCGAAGCGGATATCGTTTTGGTGGAGGGCATTTAACCCCTAAACGCGAGCCGAGGGGTGGAAGTACACAAGGGCTCCGGCGCTTTCTGTCAGCGCTTGTGGCTGCAACGTGAGTGTCTCAAGACATCAAATCGAACACGCTCAACTTCCCCAGCGCCGGAAGCTTGACGGCGAGATCGTTCGGATCGATGCCGATGGATGAACCTGCGAGATGCAGTTCGATCCCCTCTTCCAGCGCCAGAGTGACGCCGATCAATCCCGCAACCGACACCGAAAACCTGAGCCGCTCGGCGCCCGATCGAAGCCAAGGCCATTGCCCAGCCAGTCCTTGCCCACCGCGGCGGGCGGCAGTTCGGCCGCGAAACCTTCCGTGTTGCGAACGACCCAGGCGACGAAAGTGTTCGAGTTCGGCCCCGGCCACACGGTGTAACTGCCGCGCTGCGCAAAGGGATAGGCCGCAACCGACGCCGCGATCTTGGGGATCAGCGCCGCGGCTTCCACGCCTTCGAGCCGGTAGACCACATAAGGTTTGTTGCCATACCAATAAGCATCAGCGGGATAGTTGTTGCGGCGGACTGGATTGCCCCAGCCCACAACATCGTAGCGGACCCACTCGGATGCTCCTTGCTCTTTCAGCACAATCGACATGTGCTCGGCGAAAATTGACTTCCAGCGCCCGGTGCGCGTGGCAAGGATCATCACTTCCGCATCGGGCAGCGAGGAAGCCTCGGGCAGAAGCCCCGACGAATCCCAACTGGCGCTCCGCCAATTCTCCGGCCAGCCGCGCGCGTAACCGAGCCCCGTGCCAATCGCGACCGGCGTCACGATGGCAATCAGTGCAAACCAGAAAAGACTCCTGAACAGCCGTCGCATATGTTCCGTCCCCTGAACGATTTTTCTTCGCCGCAGATCAAGGCATCTTTGCGGCACGTGCATTCATCGCCCGCGAATCCGCCCTTCCCCCATCGGGGGAAGGTGGCGCACCGCTCGCAAAGCGAGCGCGCGCCGGATGAGGCCTTGAGGAATGGAACAGCGCTTGGCTCTTGGCGCCGCATCGGCGTCAAGGCCTCATCCGTCGCTTCGCGCCACCTTCTCCCATCGGGAGAAGGATGACGAACCCTATTTCCGCGCGCATCGTTTCTGCTCTAATCTGAACGGATGGCACCAATCGGAAACATCGGCCCCATCCCGCAAATCGGCTACGGCACGTGGAAGCGCTTCGGAGAGGACGCCTACAACTGCGTGCGCTGGGCACTCGATGCCGGCTACCGCCACATCGATACCGCGGAAGCCTACGGCAACGAAGCCGATGTCGGCCGCGCCATCGCGGAGAGCGGCATCCCGCGCAACGAGATATTCATCGCCACCAAGGTCGCCCCCGAAAATCTCGGTCCCGGCCAAGTGATGCCGCACGCCAAAGCCTCGCTCGAAAAGCTCGGCGTCGATCACGTCGATCTGCTTCTCGTGCATTGGCCCTCGGTCAACGGCCAATACGGCATGAAGGAATATCTCGCCCAGTTCGCCGCCGTGCAGGATGCGGGGCTCGCCACCCACATCGGCGTCTCCAACTTCACCCGCAAGCACATCGATGCCGCGCGCGGCATTCTGGGCACGCGCTCCATCGCCACCAACCAGTGCGAAATCCACGTTCTGCTGCAGAACCGGGCAATCGTGGATCACTGCAAAGCCGCCGGCATCCCGATGACCGCCTACTCCCCCCTCGCCCGCGGCGCCGTTCTCGACATTCCCGAATTGAAGCAAATCGCCACGCGCCACGGAACGAGCGCCGAAATCATCGCCCTGGCCTTCCTCATGGCGGAGGGGCACGTCATCATCCCAACCTCGAGCAACAAGGCGCGCATCGCGTCGAACCTTGCCGCCACCGATGTGTCGCTGACGCCCGAAGACATTGCGCTGATCCGCGGACTCGACAAAGGCCAGCGCCTCGTCAGCGGAGGATGGGCGCCGGTTTGGGATAGCTGAGGCTGCTTCTCAACGCCCGTAAAGATAATTCGGCAGCCACAGGCCGATGGCCGGGAAGATATAGAGCAGCACCATCGCGAAGATCACGATGAAGATGAACGGCATCACGCCCGAGAAGATATCGTTGATGTTCACGTGCTTCGGCGACACGCCCTTCAGATAGAACGGCGCCATGGCGACTGGCGGCGAGAGGAACGAAGTCTGGATGTTGAGCGCGATCAGGAGCCCGAAGAACAACGGATCGATGCCGAAGTGCTCGAGCAGCGGCAGAAAGATCGGCACGAAAATCACGATGATCTCGGTCCATTCGAGCGGCCAGCCCAGAATGAAGATGATGATTTGCGTGACGATCAGGAACATGAGCGGCGAGAGATCGAGGCCGACGACGAAGTCCTTGATCACGGCATCGCCGCCCAAAGCCGCGAACACCGCGGAAAACATGAAGGAGCCGACGAACAGCCAGCCCACCATGGCGGATGTGCGGGCCGTCAGGAACACCGATTCTTTCAACTTGGTGAAGTTGAGCGAGCGGTAGGCGGCGGCGAGCACGAGCGCGCCCAGCGCGCCAACGGCTGCGGCCTCCGATGGCGAGGCCCAGCCGAACATGATGGCGCCGAGAACCGCGAAGATGAGAAAGGCAAGCGGCGCGAATGAGGTTAGCAGTTCCCATGCGACCACGGACCGCGGCACATCGAGTTCCGCCTCAGGCAGCTTGGGTGCGAGAGCCGGATTGAAGACGCAGCGCCCAATCACATAAAGCATATACAACCCCGCCAGCATCAGGCCGGGGAAAAAGGCGCCGGCATAGAGCTGCACGGGCGAAACGCCCGCCGTCGCACCATAGAGGATAAGCATGATGCTGGGCGGTATGAGAATGCCAAGGCAGCCGCCCGCGCAAATGACGCCAGCCGAGAGCTTCACATCGTAACCATGCTTGAGCATGACCGGGAACGCCAGCAATCCCATGAGCGTCACCACCGCGCCGACAATGCCGGTGGCGGTTGCAAACAGCGCGCAGGTGGCGAGCGTCGCGACCGCAAGCGATCCGGGCACGCGGCCCGCCGCAAGCTGGATAGAACGGAAAAGACGGTCGAGTATGTTGGCGCGCTCGATGACGTAGCCCATGAAGACGAAGAGCGGCACCGAAATCAGAACATCGTTGGTCATCACCGACCAGGTCCGCTGCACCAAGAGCGCCATCACCGTGTCAAGTTGCCGTCATAAGCGAGAAAGGCGAAGCCCACGCCCATTGCCATCAGCGTGAAGGCGATGGGGAAGCCGAACATGATGAAGACAATGAAGAGGACGAGCATGAGCACGCCCAGTTGCGGATCGGTCATGATTTTGCCTCTTCGGCGGCGCGCTGTTCGAGGATCACCTTCTCGAGCTCCTCGACGTCATGGAGCCGATGCGGCCAATCGCCGGTCTTGAGGCAGACCAGGCAGCGGATCACCTCGACGATGCCCTGCAGCAGCAGCAGCACGCCAGTGGCGGGTATCAGCGTCTTGTAGTGGTAGATCGGCGGGCCGCCGGGGCTATAGGCGGAATGCTCGTGGGTCAGCCAGGCCTGAGCCGCGAAACCGTAACCCGAATAGATGAAGGCGACGATGCCGGGGAAAAAGAACAGGAAATAGAGCACCAGATCCATGCTGGCCTGCGTCTTCGGCTTCCATGAGCGGTACAGAAAATCGCCGCGCACATGGGCGTTGCGGGAAAGGGCATAGGCGCCTGCCATGATGAAGAGCGCGCCATAGAGGATGTAGCTTGCGTCGTAGGCCCAGGCGGTGGGCGCGCGGAAGATCTTGCGCATCACCACTTCATAGGAGACGGCGAAGGTCAGGATGATGATGCACCAGGCGAAGAGCTGGCCAACAAACGCCGAAACCCGGTCCACCGGAATGAGCAACCGCTGCAGGCGCGGCGCCCAGCCCTCGCCCGGCGTATTGGTTCTGAGATTCACGATGAAGCTCGCGAGCACGGCGGCGATGCCGGCCCAGAACATCAATGGCGTGTAGGCAGTGGTGCCTCTTTCAGCGTGGGCGGCGGCGACCTGCGCGCAAAATTCCGTGGTCCATACGAGGCACGGCGCCACTGCATTAGCGCGCACCCCCTTTGCGATCACCAGTTGCCCCACCAGGCCATAAGCATGGAGCGACCAGAAAATCGCGCCAATAGTGAGCGCCACGCCGGCCGCGAAGAGTATGAGCGCTGGCCTTTCGCTTTTCATCCGTCCCAACCACCCCCGGAGCGCGATCGCAGGCCCCCTGACAACACAATGAAACGGGCCGCGAGGACCCGCTTCATGCAAGCGATTCGTTCAAGCCTCAGCCAAAGAAGTGCTTGAAGGCCATCGATTGATCGACCTCCATGTCGAACTGCAGGCCCACCACGCGCTTGGCCCAGGCCTTCTGGCTCTCCACCACCTTGGCGAAGAACGGGTCGGCCGATTGCGCCGCGATCACCTTGTCCCAGGCCGCAAGCTGCGCTTGCAGCACAGCGTCCGGCGTTCTGTGAACATTGACGCCCTTGGACTTCAATTCGGCCAGATCCTTCTCGTAGCGATCCATGGCTTTCCAGGACATGTCGGAGGACGAAGCCTCGGCCGCGTATTTGATGATCGACTTCAACTCCGCGGGAAGTGCGTCGAATTTCGTCTTGTTGAAGCTGATCTCGAAACATTCGGCCGCCTGGTGATAGCTCTGCAGCATGTAGTCCTTCGACACGTCGGCGAAGCCCAGGAGCTTGTCGGACGAGGGATTGTTGAACTCCGCCGCATCGAGCAATCCACGGTCCATGGCCGGCACGATTTCGCCGCCGCCCATGATGGTGACCGCCGCGCCGAGCTCCTTGAAGAGGTCGGCGGACAAACCAACGGTGCGGTACTTGAGGCCCGCGAGGTCTTCCGGCGTTTCGATCTTCTTCTTGAACCAGCCCAGCGGCTGCGTGGGCATCGGTCCGGTGAGGAAGCCAACGAGGTTGAGTCCCAGCACCTGCTGCACCAGTTCGTCGTAAAGCGCCTGGCCGCCGCCATATTGCATCCAGCCGATCATCTGGTTGGCGCGCCAGCCGTAGGCGGGTGGCGTTCCGAAGAGCGATGCCGCCTTGTGCTTGCCATACCAATAGGCGGTGACACCGTGTCCGCCATCGAGCGTTCCGGAAATCAGCGCATCCTGCACCTCGAGCGCCTTCGCAACCGAGCCCGCCGCCAGCAGATCGAGCTTCAGCTTGCCGCCCGCCATCTCGTTGACGCGATTGACGAAGTCAGCGGCATATTCGTGGAAGATGTCCTTCGCGGGCCAAGTCGACTGGAACTTCCAAACCTGCGCGTCTTGGGCCGGCGCCACGTTCGGCATGGCCACCGCCACCGTTCCGGCCGCGGCCGCTGCGGCGCCAGTCTTCAGGAACGCGCGGCGGGATTTCGCCGGTGCTTCGGGCTTCTTGAACTTCATCTGCAGTCCTCCCTTGTTGTGCGCCTCGTGGGCGCTTTAGTGCTATTGTTGCCTGAATCTGCCTGTAATTCAATCAGCAGCCTCACTGCGGCCTTTCGACCGTCACCTTGATCGAAGAATAGTAGGCCGCGACGTTGGCGATGTCCTCGTCCTTGAGCTGCTTGACGATCATCGACATCATTGGATCGGAGCGTTCGCCGCTCTGATAGCGTTTCAGGGCCTTGACGATGTATCGCTCGACCTGGCCGGAAATATGCGGCGCCTCCGGGTTCTTCGACTGCCCATCAACACCGTGACAAGCTTGGCACTTCGAGGCCACCTTTCGCCCGAGTGCAGGATCTCCTGCGGCAAACGAAAACGAAGATAGAGCGGCGAGCAAGGCCGCCCCAACGACGAGTGGACGCATTCAATCCTCCTGAGGGGAAGGGCGCGAGATACGAGACATCTCGCGCCCATTGGGTTCGATCAGTTGCCGTAGGAAATGCGCCAGACCGCTCCGGCGAAGTCATCGGAAACGAGAAGCGAGCCGTCGTTCAGCACCTGAACGTCGACTGGCCGGCCGAGATATTCCTTGTTCTCGTTGAGCCAGCCATCGGCGAACACTTCCGTCTTGTCGACCGTGCCGTCCGCCTTCAGCGAGGTGAACAACACCCTGGCGCCCACCGGGTCGGTGCGGTTCCAGGAACCATGCTGGGCCGAGAAAATGCCGCCGCGATACTTTTCCGGAAATTGCTTGTGATTGTAAAACGACAAGCCGAGGTCCGCGGCATGAGCGTCCTGCTCCACGACCGGGAAGATCGCGCCTTCGGGCGGAGTTTCGTTTTTGTATTCGTTGGTGCGGATCTTTCCGCCGCCATACCACGGGAAGCCGAAATTCTGGCCGGGGCCCGTGACATGGTTCATCTCGCCCGGCGGAATGGTGTCGCCCATGCCATCGACTTGGTTGTCGTTGATGAACATGGTCTTGTCCTTCGGATTGAAGTCGAGGCCAAGCGGGTTGCGCATACCAAGCGAATAGACCTGGCGGTCGGTTCCATCCTGCTTGATCGAGATGACGCCGCCAACGCCCCATTTGGCATAGAGTTCTTCCTTCTCCTTGGGCGGCACGTTGAATGGTTGGCCCAGCGTGATGTAGATGCGGCCATCGGGACCTATGCGGCAGGTGCGCGCCGTGTGATTGTAGCTTTCGTCCTCTTTGGGGATGAGGTCGCCTTCCTTCACGAGGGCGAACGCCGCCACATCCGGACCCTCATAGAAGAATTCCGCCGCGGGGAACCACAGCACGCGAT